>CAIQHW010000080.1 GCA_903871715.1 uncultured bacterium | reverse complement strand
CGGCTGCTAACTGGCTAATGGGAAGCATCAAAGGCTATTTGAATGAAAAAGCAATTTCGATTTTGGAGTTTCCAATTTCACCAAAGAAAATCAGCGAATTGATTGATGCGATTGACGGAAATAAAATTTCAAATACAGTTGCTTCGCAAAAAATTTTTCCTGCGTTAATCGAAAATCCAACTGCAAATATTTTGGATTTAGCCAAACAATTAAATGTATTGCAAGAGAGCGATGCTTCAGCAATTGAAGAATTTGTAAAACAAGTTTTAGCAAAATTTCCTGATAAAGTAATTGAATTTAAAAACGGAAAAAACAGCCTACAAGGCTTGTTTGTAGGCGAAGTAATGAAATTGAGCAAAGGGAAAGCTGAACCCAAAATGGTTAATCAATGGGTAAATAAATTGTTGAGCGAATAAACCAAAGTCGAAAATTTTAGTCGAAATAATTAGTAAAATTATTTGCGATTTTATTTTATCCAAAATCAATACTGTTGCAAAAAAAAGTTATCGTTTTTTTCTTTTTTCTTTTTGTTTTATTTCAAACAATAACGGTTGAAGCCCAAGTAAATTCAACAGTTTCCGACTCTACACAATATAAAAAAAAACGAAAAATTGTAGAAGATAAAGATGTGGTAGATTTGTATTATGCTTTAAAAAACAAGAAAGATCATCCACCATTATATCAACCCGAAACCAAAGCGGGGCATTTTCATTTTGCCTTTGTGCCTGCCGTAGGATATACACTGCAAACGGGTTTTGCGGGTTTGATGAGTGCCAACACTGTTTTGTTTGCTGATGAATCGAACAACGCAAAAGCCTCAAACATCTTAACTAGCATAGCTTACACACAATACAATCAAGTTATTTTGCCACTTCATGCAGATATTTGGACAAAAGGAAATCAGTGGAACATCATATCCGACAATCGTTTTATGAAATATCCATCCGAAACTTTTGGCTTGGGTGCAAAAACTTTAGACAAAGATGAAGATGATATCGACTTTTCTTACTTGCGATTACATCAATCTGTGTTAAGAAATTTGTCGCACGATGTTTTTTTAGGCGCAGGATATTTTTACGATTATTTTTGGAATATCCATGAAATCAATACGCAGCCGAATGTAGTTACCAGTTTTGAAAAATATGACAATGGTGTGATTCATCCCACAGAAATCGCATCAGGCTTCAATTTTCAAGCTTTATATGATACTAGAAAGAATCAGGTAAATCCTACGCAAGGTTTTTATGCCAGTATCAATTACCGAAAAAATTTGCGATGGTTGGGCAGCGAAACACATTGGCAATCTACAATCATTGAACTGAAAAAGTATTTTACTTTTCCCGAACACTCAAAAAATGTAATTGCTTTATGGAATTACAACTGGTTTACCACTTCCACTGGTCAACAAAAAACACCGTACCTACTGCTTCCCAGCACTGGTTGGGATGATTTTTTTAACACAGGAAGAGGTTATATTCAAGGAAGATTTAGGGGTAGAAATATGTCGTATTTAGAAGCAGAATATCGTTTTAGAATTATTAGAAATGGACTGCTCGGTGGTGTGGTTTTTGCCAATGCAGAAGCATTTTCAAAAGATATTACATCGCTGCGTCAAACAATTGCACCAGGCTATGGGCTTGGCTTGCGCATAAAATTAAACAAACATTCAGCCACCAATCTTTGTATTGATTATGGTTTTGGTGAAGCAGGTTCACGAGGATTTTTTGTGAATTTGGGCGAAGTATTTTAAAAAATAAACACCAACTTTGTGGCAATAAAATTTGATAGCGTTGCTATCCATCCAAAATTCAATCCAAAAAATGCAATCAAAAATTTCAATTTTAGTTTTATTTTTTTCAATTTTTATTTTT
>CAIQHW010000079.1 GCA_903871715.1 uncultured bacterium | reverse complement strand
TGTATCTACACTCATTTTACCTACATTCATTGTAAATGCACCAGTAGATTTAATGTTCAATAATACCTCCACAATAGTATCACCGATAGTAGCATCAATATTTCGCAATAAAGTATCTTCCCATGTGCCATTTAGTGAAGGATGAAATGCTGCTACAATAGGCGTTGTGCTGTTTTTTATTTTTAAAGAAATGGAAACAGAATCGATGGTAGTGGAGGTTGATTTTAATGCTAACCCCATTTTTAAAAGTGAAGATGAAGAAATAATAGCTGTAGAATAAAGCGGAATAGTAAACGTGCCAGCCGCTGTGGCAGACACTTTCAATGAAGAACCACCTGAATAAGCATCCATAAAATCATAACCGATATTCATACCATTAGCATAAAAAGTAAAAGATGGTAATGGTGATTGATGCGACATATTATGCCATGCACCTGCTGTTAAAATATTGCCTTCATGGAAATAATTTAAACCATGACCGGTATTAAAATCGGTTTCAAAAGGCAACGAAATTAAGTTGCTGCGCACGGCAATGTAGTTGCAAAGTCCTTTCCAAGCATTATTATCTGCTACAAAAGGGTTTTGGTCTATACCCGAAAATATTTTTCGTTCGGTGGAATAGAAACTATTGTATTGGGTAGAATCGTTGTTGAAAGTTGAAAATGCACCATAATTAAAAGTGAAATTAGTAGCAAACATGGCAATAGAAGTTTTAGCTATACCGCTTACCAGAATCTTATCTATCCAAGTGTAATTGGTAAACGCAGGTTGTGCAGTTCTTGAGGGCCACATATCGGCTCCACTATATACTTTAAACGGACTTATTCCCAAACCATTGGCATAGGTTTGTGAGCTGGTAATGGTGTTGGTAGATGTCCAATTGTAATTGGTAAACAAACCCGTAGCATGTTGAAAAAAGTATGCATTGGAAGCATTTAATTTGTTTTGATAATTAACAGAACCATCTTTTAACATGGCATCATACCAAATTATTTCGCCCAAATAAGCACTATCTAATTGTTTAACAAATGCTGATGCCGATGCACCTGTGGCTGAATCTACGGCTGTTTCAAAGTTTAAAAACCAACCATCGAAGTTGTAATAATTTGCCATTGCTTTCAAGTTGGCAACTGCTAAAAAATTGCCAGCCATATCTTTTTGAAAAAATGTTTGCATGGCACTTTGTGTTCCACCATAAACTGTGGGCGCAAAAAATATAGTGCCAATTATTTTTACACCATTTTTATGTGCAGCATCTACCCATGCTTTTGATGGAATAATGATAGGCGTCGAAGCACTGCCGCCAAACCATGTGAAAATATCAATGTATTGCCAATGACTAAAATTGAAGAGATTAAATTTGTTCGAAGAATCAACATAAGGTCCAAAATTATTCATGCCATCGGGCGAATATAAAATTCGTGCATTGGTGTCTAAGCCTTTTGAAAGCTGATAATTGGGTGATTTAACCCGATAGCTTAATGGCTCAATGGAAACATTTTGTTGGTTAATGGCAGATGGTTGCCAACTTAAAAAATTGGCAATACTAAATGTCATAGGTGCTG
>CAIQHW010000078.1 GCA_903871715.1 uncultured bacterium | reverse complement strand
GGATTGAGCATTTGAATCGTTTTTTGAATGTTGGACTCTAATGCAACTATTATATCGTAGTGGTAGGGTGAAAATTTTTTATTGAATATTGGTTCGCCAAAAAAAGTAACATGGCTACTAATTGAAGATATGATTGAAGGAAGTTTTGTAGATTTCCCTAAATAAAATTTATATCCGGCAACCAATTCTTCATTTGTTTTGAGTTGTACAAAATATGGTATTAAATTGTAGAAATTTTCTACTTCATTATATACAATTGACTGTAAAATATTGCTGCTTTCTAATGCAATTTGCTCCCATTCATCTATATTATCTGGAGCATTCGCTTTTAAACTAAATTCCAATTTCATCATTAACTTTAGTTTTTTGTTTTAATACTTATACTTAATGATGCAAAATAAATAAAACGATTTTGCAATTATGTTATTTATGAAACAACATTTTTGCAAAATCATTTTACTGCTTTAATTTCGATAAAATTATTTTACTTAAGAGTTAGAATTAACCTACCAATTTTTCTTTCTTTTTGATTAATTGCTTTTTCATTTGGTCGATTGCCAAATCTAAAGCAGCTTCAAACATGTTGCTGGATTGGCTTGTAAACAAATCAGCACCTGGAATGTGCAATCGAATTTCCAACACTTTTTCTTTTACTAAAGCATCGTTATTATCTAATTTTAGGTACACATCGGCTCGTTCAATTTTTGCATAAAAGTGTTGCAGTTTGCTCACTTTATCATTAATCGTTTCAGTTAATTTAGTGTCGGGATGAAAATGAATGGAATGAATTTGAATGTTCATGCTATTTTTATTTAGAGGTTAAAATGTGGTTTTGAAAATTTTTATTTTGCGAAATTACAATGTTGTTGTTTTAAAATTTCTACGTAGAATCATTTATTTTTTTTACGCTCGTGGATGTGTTTGCTGAAATGTTTTCTTCAATTTTTCAATCGTGTTGTGTGTATAAACTTGTGTGGATGCTAAACTTGCATGACCCAGCAATTCCTTGATGGCATTAAGGTCTGCGCCTTCATTGCTTAAAAGTGTGGCAAAGGAATGGCGCAAAATATGCGGACTTTTCTTTTCGATAGTAGTTACCAAATTCAGATATTTCTTCACCAAATTGTACACAAATTTATCGTACATTTTTTTGCCATTATCCATCACCAAAAAATAATCGTGTGCCAAAGCCAAATCGATTTTATTTCTTTCAGAATAATATTGTTCCATCATTTCTTTCAACTTTGGATTCAACGGCACAATGCGTTCTTTATTGCCTTTGCCCAACACTTTTATTTGTAAACGATTTAAGTTTACATTTTTGATTTCTAAATTAATCAACTCACTACGTCGCAAGCCACAATTATAAAGCATTTCAAGCGTTAGCTTATCTCTCAAGCCCGAAAAATTATTGGTAAATTGAACATCATCCAACAAATGATTCATGCTTTTTTCATCCACAAACATGGGCAATCGTTTTGCATTTTTTGGCGAAATAATTTTTTGCAAAGGATTTTTTTCAACCAAATTTTGCGCCAATAAATATTTGTAGAAAGATTTGAGCGAAGATATTTTTCGGTTGATACTTTTCGCTTCCAATTTATTGTTAACTAATTCAACCAACCACGAACGCACGTGCTGATGCACTATTTGGTCGATTGATAAATCATCAAAGGTTAGTTTTATAAAAATAAAAAACTGCTTAAGGTCTTCACCATAAGCAGTTATAGTATGCTTTGAATATCGTTTTTCGGATTGTAAATATTGCAGGAAGTTTTCTACCATCACTATCGCAAAGTTAATGGATAGTTTTGATTTTACGAAAACTTATTGGTTTTGTGTGCCGTATGTTTCGCGAACATAAATGGCTTTCATCACTTCTTTTCTGCGACGAACCGAAGGTTTTACAAATGCTTGACGGGCTCGTAATTGTTTAATTGTTTGCGCTTTGTCAAATTTCTTTTTGTACTTTCTAAGTAATTTATCAACTGTGTCGCAATCTTTGGTGGTGATGATTAACATATCTTTTTTGTAAATTTTGGAGTGCAAATGTAGCAACATTTTACAAACCAACAAATTTTTGGAAAATATTTTTTCTATAAAATCAGCAAACCAATTCATTTTTCTAAAAAAATATTTCTCAAAAAATGGTGTTAGATAATACAAAACATATTATCTTCGCCCACTTATTTTTTCCAACCAAATTTTATGGCTATCAAAAAAGACATCAAACCTCGAAGCAATTTTAGTAAAATAACTATCACATTGGCTTCGCCAGATTCTATTTTAGAAAAATCGCACGGCGAAGTATTAAAGCCCGAAACCATTAACTATCGTACTTACAAGCCCGAACGTGATGGTTTGTTTTGCGAACGTATTTTTGGACCAGTAAAAGACTTTGAATGT
>CAIQHW010000077.1 GCA_903871715.1 uncultured bacterium | reverse complement strand
TTTTGAAATCATCCAACGCAAAGGCGCACAATCCTTTGGCAAAGGCAATTTTAAGGCTTTGTTTGAATCTATTGAAAGAGAACAAGCATTGAGAGGAAATTTGTAAGTCAAAATTTTTTTGCAAAAAAGCGCTTCAAAAATTTGAAGCGCTTTTTTATTTTTCAAAGAATTGAATTGTAAAAAAACACTTTAACTGCAAACTCAATTATTAACTTTGCGCTTCAAATTTTAAAACCACATGAAGTTTAAAAAAGCTGTTCTGCTGGCTACCACAGCTATTTTTGTTGCATATTTTGGGTTTGTTTTTGCAACGGGCAATGTAGAAAAAATTAGTTTAATTCTCTTAACTCGAACTTTACAAAAGGGAAAATATGTTTCAGTAAAAGGTGAAGTTTTTTACAAAGTAGTAGGTGGTAAAATGGTTACACACGTTACCTATCCATTTGAACAGGTTGTTATTACTGATGCTTCGGGCGAAATGAAAACTTACGATTTTGCACAAAATGCAATTTCAATTGAACATGCCGATGAGTATAGTTCGCGAAATAGCTTTTTCTACAACTTTTTTGAAGGCAATATTACTGACATGGGTTTACCACAATTAAATTTTAAGTTGGTTTCTAATAAGGCAGAACCGCCTTTGTTGATTTCAGAATGGCAGCCCAAAACGCTTATGAATAAGGGCTTGCAGAAAATTATTGTGGCGCATCAAAATAATTTGCCCGTCTACATGGGTTTTTATAACGAGAAAAAAATGGCGTTGCAAAAAATTTATTACACCAATTATCAGCCCGTTGGCAACATGATGTTACCCTTCAACATCACTGAAATTAATTATGAAAATAATGGCAAAGACTCCATCATTACTCGGCGCACTTATTCTGATTTAAAAACAAACGGAGAGGTGAGTAACAAATATTTTGAGTTTCAAATTCCTTCTTCTGCCAAGTTAATTGAAATGCCAAAATGAGTTTGAAAACCAAAATTTTATTGTGGCTCTTTTGCGCAATGGCAAGCTGGGCGGAGGCTCAAAGCGTTGATTGGCAAATACTCGACCATCAACTTTTTCATGCCGATTTTCAGAAAAAAAAATTTGAGCAAAAACGTGAGGTGCATTTTATTCATTTTAAATCGCACAACGTTTTGATTCGCTACAACCCAATTAGCCTAACTTTTGGTGGGCTTTTATATTTTTATCAAACCACATTTTCGCAACAATTTGCATCCGATTGTCCATTTGAAATTTCATGTTCGGCTTACAGCAAATTATCCATTCAACAATTAGGATTAATAAAAGGAGTGGCTTTAACTGCCGATAGATTAATGCGCTGCAACCAGTTTTTGAAATACGACATTACGCCATTCCAGCTTAATGCACAGCAGCGCATCATCGATTTTCCAACCGATTATTCTTTTAAAAAAAAGTGGAATAAACGATGAGAAAAAAGATTTGGATTCCATTTTTGTTTTTGTTGTTCAATTCATTTTTTACAAAAGCACAAACCTGCGATTGGAAATTTGTACAGCATTTAATTCAAGAAGAAAATTATCGCGATGCACAAATTTTATTGCAAGAAGTAGTGGCAAAAAATGATACTGTTACTTTTTTAAAAGGTTGGTGTTTGTTAAAAAGCAAACAACCTGATAGTGCATTATTAGTTTGGCAAAATTGCCATTCAAAAACACAACTTGGTGCTATCTGTTCCTTTTATTCTTCTTTGCTTAATTTATATGAACATGAATACAGCAAAGGGGTTGTAGCATTAAAAAGCATAGATACTTTGCAGCTAAACACCAACGAAAAATTATTACAGCAAATTTTTGCAACAGGTTTTTTTATTGCTCAAAAACAATTTTCATCGGCTGATTCGGTGATAAAAAAATTTCAGTTCAACAATTTTATGGTATCAGATGGACAAAAAGAAATCATCAAAACCATGCAATTATTTAAAACCGCAAAACATCGCTCGGCATTTTTAGCAGGCTTGTTTTCTAGCATAATTCCTGGCAGTGGCAAATGGTATGCTGGCAATTTGGGTGGTGCATTAGGAGGTTTTATTGTTTGTGCAGGCTTGGGTGGCGTTGCTTACGAACAATATAAAAAACCAGTTTATAAATCTATCAACGTAGTGGTTTCAGCTTCGGCATTTGCTTTTTTTTATGTAGGTAATATTATTGGAAGTGTTTTTGTTGCAAAAATTCATCGTGAAAATATTGAAAAAGAAAATTTTAATTATCTGCTTCGTGTGCTGCAAATTGCTGCCGACCAACAGTTTAGCCCAAATCAATTATTCCAATAAAGCCGATAGTTTTATTAAAGTTGGAAATTTTGACCGAGCTGCCATCGAGTTGGAACGCATAGCATTTTACAGCAACAATACTAACGACAAGGCAAAAGCCTTGCTGCTAAAGGCTAATTACCTAATGCAGGGGCAACGCTATAAAGATGCTGCTATGGCTTTGCACAAAATTTCATTCAATCAATTAGCTGATTCATTGGCATTTAATTGTTGTCTTTTGCAAGCCACCAATTATTATTTGAGTGAAGATTTTGAAAATGCTTTGGGTGCATTTCAACATTTAGAAATTGTTGCCAAAGACACTGCACAACTGAATACTTCGCTTTATTTAAAAGTTTTAATTTTAGATGAATTGTATCAA
>CAIQHW010000076.1 GCA_903871715.1 uncultured bacterium | reverse complement strand
CACTTGCTATATTATTTTCAAAATTACCATTAAGGAAGGTTTGACCAAATGATTGACACAGTTTTAATAAAAATATTAGCGTAATTAAATAATTTTTCATTTTCTTATCGTCAGTTGTTATAGTATCGACACACACTTTTTTGTTGAAAAGTTATAATGTCCTATGGTCATTTTGCATTGGCACTAACATTTAGGATTTTATCTGCAATTTAAGCAAAAAACATGATTCGGAGAGGAGGTCCTACTTTAAATTGCAGATAAAATTGAGTTGAACGGAACCGCCTTACAATGAGCGGGTATGCTTATGGAGAAGCCAAGATTAAAATTTATTTTATTCAGCAAAAAAAACAACTCAGAAGGCATAAAATCACTGAACGCATCGTATCAATTAGGATTTCACTAAAAATAATGTTCAATAAAGGCAAAGCAATTCCCTTCCGCATTTTGCAGCAAAAAAATCAACCTTCAAATTTGTCAAAGAACATAACATTATCTACTATCATGGTGCTCTGTATCTTTGCAACAGTGCAGTGGTAACCATGTTTCCTGTTTTACAAACAGTACATTTTGTTACATCAATACCGGTAGTAACCTTAAGTGCATCTTGCCATGAAAGCCCTGTTAGTTTTGATTTTTGCGTATGGTACGTTAACGTTTTTTTACATTTCAACAATACCTCGTTTCGATTCCTTAAAGCAAATATTCCATAATACCGAATCTTGCAAAAGCGTTTTGGCAGCACATGTAAAAGAAATCGTCTGATAAATTCAGATGCAGCAAGTTTCATTGTTTTTTGTTGTCCTTTATCCTTATAATCCTTCCACTTAAAAATTACGTTTCCTTCTTCAATTGCTGTAATTCGGCTGTTGGAAAGCGCTACCCGATGTGTGTAACGTCCTAAGTACTTGATAACATGACTTGCATTTTTAAATGGTCTTTTGGCATAAACCACCCAACCCTTTGAATACAATGTGTCTAGCAGTTTCTTAAAATTACTTTTCAGATTCAAGGATTTTATTTCTCCTTCAAACTTAAGTTGATTTTGTTGGTATGCATCTTTAAGTAATGAAAGAAATTTGCCTTTAAAAACAGGCGATATTACTTTCACAGGCATGAAGAATTTTTTAGAACCCTGCTTCCAACACTGAGCCTTTTCGCACCACCCTCCTGCCGGCACAAGGGTATGCAAGTGCGGATGATCCATTAGGTTTTGTCCCCATGTATGCAACACAGCAACCAATCCGCTTTGTGCATTCAGATATTTTTTGTCTTTGGAAAGCAGCAGCACACTTTCTGAAGCGGCTTTAAACAGTATATCATATATACACTTTTGATTCACAAGTGCCAATCTGTTGAGTTCGGAAGGTATCGTGAAAACAATGTGAAAATAACTTACTGGCAAAAGCGTTGATGCGAGCTTATCCACCCATTTGGCTTGTTTCATGCCCTGACATTGCGGACAGTGTCGGTTACGGCAGGAATTGTAAGCGATTCGCTTATGTTTGCAATTATCGCAACTATCAATATGGCCGCCCATTACAGCGGTTCTGCAATGTTGTATTGCATACATTGTTTTGAGTTGTTGTGCCGGTAATTTATGTTCGCTCCTGTACTGCCCGCCAAACATAGCAAACACATCCCCAAGCCCCGGAGAGGGAGAAATGATACTTTCCATAAAAAGAGTTTGTTAAAGGGAAAGTGTGTCCAGTGGGCTTTTTACTGCAAAAACAGAGTACTGCTGCACATGCAAATAAATGCTTGTGGTCCTTAAAGAGGTGTGCCCTAAAAGCTGCTGGATAATTGGCAATGAAACACCTTGTTCCATAAGGTGAGTAGCAAAACTATGGCGAAGAGAATGGATACCTACGTCCTTTTTAACTCCTGATTTTTGTAACGCTTTTTTAAAAGCACTCTGAACGGTTTTGTGCGCAAGAGGTTCATGGTTGCTGTTTTCAAAAAGAAAATTTTTTACACGGTATACTTTCCAATAGTCTCTTAAAAATGCAAGTGTTACCGGTGACAATATCGTATAACGGTCTTTTGCCCCTTTGGCTTGAACAACCCTTACCATCATTCTTTCCGAATCAATATCACCCGGTCTTAAATTGCAAACTTCACCTAGCCGTAAACCTGATGAGTAGGTAACCATCAGTAAAGCTTTATGCTTTATATTTTTAGTGGTATTGATGATCCTGCTTATTTCATCTTTTGATAATACCACAGGCAGCTTTTTTTCGCGCCTTGGTCGAGGAATAGCCAGGTCATCCCAATCCCTTCGCAAAACTTCACAATATAAAATCTTTAAAGCCCCTATGGTTTGATTTACCCATGATTTACTGAGCTTTTCAACCGTAAGCTTGTAATGAAAATACTCCCTTATTTGATCAATACTCAATAAATCGGGAGAAGTTTTGTAATGCTTGGAAAGACTTGACAAGCAATCGATGTAAGTGGAAATAGTGTTTTTACTGTAACCCTTCAGCTCCATTTGCTGAAGCATTTTGTTTCTTAAGGTACCCATGATAGTATGTTTTATTAGTTAGACATACTATAAAGTTCAGAAAAACAAAATGTAAAATGAAGTACGTAAGCTACTGCCGGAGGCGGTTTAGTTCAACTTGCATATATGTGCCACTTTATGGCACTTATCCAAGTGTTTTTGGAGAGATATGTGCAATAGCATGGCGCATATTTATTTTGTTAAATATAATCATATTTTTTTATAGTGTATTGAAAGTCGATGTTTTTTTTTGGGGATACTTTTTGTTCTTAAACACAGTTAAGTATATTCATAAAAGCAAAGCAGT
>CAIQHW010000075.1 GCA_903871715.1 uncultured bacterium | reverse complement strand
GGCTTCAAAAGCTAAGTTGGCATCATAGCCACGAATGCCTTTGTTGTAAGCATCCCAAATCACACTCACACTGTGATAGCCAATCATGCAATCGGTTTCGTTGCTGCTCAATTCCCACACAGGCAAGCGTCCGCCTTGCTGATACTGACATAAAAATGTGTTGATGAAATCGTTGGTGCGCTTGGTATCAATAATCGTGAGCAACGGATGCAGCGCACGATACGTATCCCACAAACTGAAAACGGTGTAATAATCGAACTTGCCTTCGGTGCTATGAATTTTATCATCTCTGCCACGATAACGATTGTCAACATCGCTGTAAAGTGAAGGGTGAATCATCGTGTGATACAATGCTGTGTAAAAAATTGTTGACTTGTTTTTGTCTTCATTGCTCACTTCAATTTTCCCTAACTCTTTATTCCATAAATCTTGTGCAGCTTTTTTGGTTTTTTCAAAATCCCAACCTAATAATTCTGTTGTACGATTATTCAATGCGCCTTTTTCATCACAAGCCGAAATGCCTGTTTTGATGAGGATTTCATCGCCTTTCTTCACTTTATCAAAATACAAAAACAATTTCTCATCGCCATTTTTTCCTTTTACAATATTTATTGCAGAAGGCTCTTTACTAATTTCAAAATCATAAAACAACACTTGATTTTTTGCCCAAGCTTTACTTCTTCTAATTCCACTAAAATGTGTTTTTGAAATTTGATGAATGCTGCCTTCTAACAATTCATCGCGGTGCAAAAGATTTAAAACAATGTATGAGTAACCGTTTTTCGTGAAAGTATATTTTTGCAAACCAACCCTTGGAGTGCTTGTCAGTTCTACATTCACAGAATTATCCAACAACACTTTGTAATAACCTGCTTCAGCTTTTTCATTTTTATGGTTGTAAGTTTCTGAATAGGTATAATCATTCCGATAGGTAAACATTGTTTCTTCAAACATGGGCAACAAAGCAATATCGCCATAATCACTACAACCTGTTCCACTCAAGTGTGTGTGACTGAAACCGTAAATGATAGAATCATTATAATAATAACCACCGCAACCATCCCAACTGCCATCAATTCGAGTATCAGGACTTAATTGCACCATACCGAAAGGCGTTGTTGCACCTGGGAATGTATGCCCATGTCCGCCTGTACCAATAAATGGATTGACGTATTGAATGAAGTTTCTATTTTTAAGCGATGAGTTATTAGTTTGAGCAAAACACAATGTGCTAATTTGCTGATAGGCTAATAGGCTAATGAGCAGGGCAATTTTTTTCATGAAAAATGAATTTGATTTTGGAAGAGTAAAATAGTTTTTCAAAATTTATTTTAAGTCATTAATTGTAGTGAGAAATTTATTCGTGCATTTGTGGCGATTAAATTTAATCTAAAAACATATCGGGAAATAAAGGCTGATTGGGCGTTACAGCATATTTTTCTAAATCAGTAATGCCTTCTTTTTTCAGAATATCTACATCAATAAAACAATTGCCGCTGCAATCATTTGGTGAATTTTTCAAAATAAAATACGCTGCATCAGCCATGATTTCAGGCTTGCGACTCATTTGCATCAATGCATCACCGCCTAATAAATTTTTCACAGCAGCAGTCGCGATAGTAGTTTGTGGCCAAAGTGTGTTGGCTGCAATTGGAATTTTTTTAAATTCTTCAGCAAAAGCTAAAGTCATCATCGTCATGTTGTATTTGCTCATTGTATAAGCTACATGCCCTGCAAGCCACTTCATTTGCATATTAACAGGTGGTGATAATGTGAGAATATGTGCATGATTACTTTTTGCCAAATGCGGAATGCAATGTTTGCTTACTAAAAAAGTTCCTCTGACATTGATGTCGTGCATTAAATCAAAACGCTTGCTTACAGTTTGCAATGTTGGTGTTAAGGAAATTGCAGAAGCATTATTCACTAACATATCAATACCTCCAAATGTTGATACAGCTTGGCTTACAGCATTTTCAATTTGTTCTTCAAAACGAATATCACATTGAATCGGCAAAGCTTTTCCACCTGCTTCTTCAATTTCTTTTGCGGCTGAAAAAATTGTCCCACCCAATTTCGGATTTTCTTCCGTTGATTTTGATGCAATAACAATATTAGCACCTTCGGCTGCAAGCTTCAATGCTATTGCTTTTCCAATGCCTCGTGATGCGCCTGTGATAAAAACTGTTTTGT
>CAIQHW010000074.1 GCA_903871715.1 uncultured bacterium | reverse complement strand
CCTTGGGGATTAACTTTTATTTATCCAGATGGCAAGCCAGCCACTTCGCATCAAAATAAAGGTTTTGGACTTCCAGTAGATGGTTCATACAAAATATGTTTGTATGTTTTTAACAGAGCAACTAATCAAGTAGATTCATTTTGCCAATGTGTGGCTATTGTATATCCATTTCCATCGCCAAATTTTGTTGCAAATGATACCATTGGTTGTGGCAATTTGAATGTTACATTTTCGCCGCAAATACAGTTGGGTAGCACACCTTATGGTCCACTTACTTGGTATTTTGGCGACAACTCTACCAATACAACAAGTGGCGCAACAAATGTTTCTCACATCTATTCTTGTTTATCAACTAATCCGCCATGTTACACCGTTAGTTTATCAGTAACCGATGCGCATGGCTGCTCTAAAGTGGTGAGCAAACCTTGTTATATTCAAGTGGCATGTCCACCAACAGTTTCCTTAAATGTTACCGGAGGCAACGTTTGTTCAGTGCCTTCAACCATTACCTTACAGGCATCATCTACTGGATTAATTGGACAAGGAATTTATAGCTTTTGGTATCCACCAACTACCTCACCACCTGGTGCACCATCGGTTGGACCAACCACCAATTCTTCTACCCAAGCCACATACCAAACTTTAGGTTGTCACAATGTAATTGTGG
The DNA here is from genome assembly GCA_903871715.1 of uncultured bacterium. Classification (GTDB taxonomy): domain Bacteria; phylum Bacteroidota; class Bacteroidia; order Chitinophagales; family CAIODY01; genus CAIODY01. The sequence continues at coordinate 11,874 of CAIQHW010000074.1, read as the reverse complement.
AAGTAAAAGATTCAGCAACTGGGTGCACAAATGTTGATTCCATTATCAATGCAGTGTGTATCCAAAATTTTATTGTGGATAGTTTTTATGCTTATCCATCATCAGTGTGCTGCAATCAGCCAGTAGGCATTCGATTGAAAGCCCATACTAATCCAAACGGAACTGGATGCAGCATTGGTGGCACTTTGATGGCAACTCCTTCGGGCGGCACACCTTCCAATTTAGGAACAATCAATAATTCGGGATGGTTTTATTATTCTTTACCATGCGTCAATCTTACAACAGCAACAGTTTTTAATGTTTGTTTTCAAAATAATCAAGTCAGCAACAGTTGCAATAGTTGCTTGGTAAATAATTCTACTTGTTTGCCTATCACTGTTTATCCTAATCCACTGGCGCAAATCATTCAGCCAAATAATGATACAGTGCGCTGTTCGGTTAATCATCCTTTTTGTTTTATAGCTACTCAAAATACAACCAACAGTGGTGCCACTTTTCAATGGTGGAAAGGCAATATGAATGGCGCCGCAACAATTGGTACTTCTTTTTGTGCTTCATTTCCCAGTTATGGCAGATTTAAAGTTTACCTGAAAGTCTGTACCAATGCAGCTCACGGTGGTTGTTGTTCGATAGATTCGTTTTGGGTTTTACAAATTCATCAAAGTGGAAATTTTACCATTGCAGCTTCATCGAGCACCTGCAACACCAATTGTGTAACGATTTTGGTGGATTCATCAAAAGTGGATGCAGCATATCATCGCATTGATTCGGCTTATGTTTACATTTTTGGAGATGGGTCTGCACCTGTGTTTTCAAGCCATGCTTCTATGTTGCATTGTTATTTCAGCAGCATTGATACTTGTTTTACAGTAAAAGTAGTTCACATCACCCATGTTATGGGTGGCGTATCTTGTGAAGATACAATGACACTGCAAAAGGCTGTGGCTGTGGGTCACAAGATACATCCTACATTTACAGTATCACCACCAGAACAATGCTTATTGAGAGGTTCAGCATGTTTTCACATCACACCCAATACACCACATTTACCAAAAAACAATACTACAGGCATTTGTGGTGAAGGTTGCCATTTTTATTTTACCACACCAAAATCAAACTTACCTGATGGTGAAGTTTTTTCTTGCGACACTTCTATTGTGTGCATCAGCGATTTAGGCACTTTTAATGCCCATTATACTATTTTTGACCATGGTTGCCACGACACTACAACATTACTAAATGCGGTCATGGTAAAAGGAATTTTGGGCGCTATAAATGATACCAATATTTGTGGAGGGGGAAATTTTTGTGTCAAATTTTCGCCTTCATTTGTGATGTATCCATTGCCTTCAAACCCTTTAGATTCAACCGATTTAACCACTATCATCACAGCACCAGCTTGTGGTGTGCCCACAATTTATCATCAAAAAGTAGCAGGTGGAATTAAAAAAGCACCATCATTTATTCATTGTTTTTGTGCTGCAGGTAGTTATCAAATTACATTGATTGTAAAAAATGATTCACTTGGTTGCCCACCCGATACGGTTACAAAAACAATTTTTGTTTCTAACTATTCAGCCAAAATAAATTTGCTGCCAACAGGCACAGATACTGCATTATGTGACACCTACCAATGGTGTTTTACTGCAGAAAATTCAACACCTGGCAGACCATATAATTATCACATCAATTGGAGTTTTGGTGATTCCACCTTTAGAAATGGGGATGCTTCAACAGACTCCACCTTGGTGCGTCCTTGCCACACCTTTGCGCATTGCGGCATGCATCGTGTGCGATTGATTGTGAGTGGCGATTGTGCCGATACTGCTTATCAAACGATTATCATTCACGACATTTTTCCCAACATCACTGCCACACCATTAAATGCAAATTGCGGCAATTGTGTGGTGTTTAATAATGCTACCAACTACTGCATGAGTGCGGCTTTGAAGACGATTATCAATTTTGGAAATGGGATTTCGGATACTTTATTTGGCAATTGGATAAAGGATACTTTTTGTTACAATTCGCCTATTACTTCCAATTGCAATTATGTGATAACGGATAATTTTGGTTGTGTGAAAACAGGTACCATCACTATCAATTCCATCAACGGCATCACGCCTTGTGTTGCTGGAATAACTGATTCAGCAATATGTTTGGGCAGCAGTATCAATTTTACGGATTGTTCCACAGGAATAATTTCAACCCGATGTTGGAGCATGAGCAACGTGCAATGCACGCCCAATGGCACTTGCGTAAGTTCTACCAATTCTTATTCGCACACATTTAATACTGCAGGATTTTATTTTGTGAATTTGCATCTCACCAATTCTTACGGTTGTGTGGCTGATACTTGTATCAAAATTCATGTAGCAAATCCAGTAGCAAATTTTATTGGACCTGATACTATCTCTTGCCCTGGCTCTTTTGATTCGCTGATTAACGCCACCACTGGGGCTTACGACCAACTCACAGTTTCAATGAAATCGGCAGCGTTGAATTTTTACGCCACATTTTTTTACACCAATGCAGTGCCACCAGGCATTCCAATCAAAGTGGGCATCCCAGTTGGTTATCCAGGCGATTATGTAATTTGTTGGAAAGTGAACAGCAACTTAGGTTGCAGTGATTCTGTTTGCAAAAACTTGCACGTATCTGGACCAATCGGACATCTGCAATGTAGCAATGTATATGGTTGTGTAGGCGATACCATTTGCTGTTCGTTAATTACCAATGCTGCTAAAAATCCTATCATCAAATATCCAGATGGTTCGTTTCAAGTGCTAACTCACAATACCAGTGGCGTTTACAATTTTTGTCATCCATATTTTACAATCGGACATCAATTATTACAGGCATTTATTGATGATGGAATTGGGTGTAGCTATCCAGTTGCAGATACTGTTCATATTGATGGACCACATGCAAAGTTCAGCTGGACACCTCATCAATACAGCTTTTGCGGCAAAGCTGATGTGATGATGTTAGATTCTTCCCTTACAGGATTATATCCTTTAGATACTGCTCATTTTAAATGGTTTGTTTACGATTCGAACAATAATTTATTCGCTTCTTATGCTCACGTTCAACCACATGTAGTCATCCCCACTGTAGGTTCTTACTCGATAAAATTGATTGTAAAATCCACTTATGGTTGCTACGATACTCTGTTAGAGCCATTTGTGAGCGTTCATCCATTTCCAATTGCACAATTCAATTTAATCCCCGATACAATTTGCACCAATGGTTGCGTGCAATTTACCAACACTTCTATTAATCCAGAAGCAGTGAAAAATTATCACTGGTATTTTAATTGGACAAATTTAACGCCCACCGACACAGCCCGAAACCCTTTACACTGCTTTACTTCAGCAGGTAAATATTTTATTGCTTTGGTAGATAGCTCCGTAAATAATTGTGTAGATACCAGCACCGCAAAGGCCGTGATTGTATTGTCGCATCTTACAGCAGCATTTACCATTGTACATGATACTATTTGCGGTAATTCGGGTACCAGTTATTTTATCAGCAATACCTTGCCAAATGCAGGTTTGCTGGCAAAATGGAATTTTGGTGATGGCACTGTTTTAAATTATAGCAACAGCAATTTAAGCACCAATCACACTTTTAGTTTGCCATCGAATGTGCAAGATAGTTGCTACACGGTGTGGCTTTTTGCAAAAAATAATTCGGGATGTTTTGATAGCATTTCGCATTTGGTTTGCGTTTCAAAATTGCCACCGATTGCGATTAATTTGAGTAATAATAAATCGTGTAATCCTTTATCTACAGCGTTTACAGACAATAATGCCAACAATGGAATTTTGAATTACGAAATCAATTTTGGTGATGGTTCCGCAAATTATCAATCGAATATTGCCCCCAATAATTTACTAAAAATTTATACCAACACTAGCCAAAGTATGCTTGCCAGCTATATTTCCACTTATACCATTACCAATAAATACCATTGCGTTTCTTCAACACAAGATTCCTTTTTGGTGTATCCCATTCCGTTTGCTTGCACCGGTGCAAACGATTCTGTTTGTCCCAACAAGCCTACCCTACTGGGTTGTACACCATTGCCAAAAATGATCTACAATTGGTTTTATCCAATATCAGCTAACACGTTTCATCCTAGCAATTTAATAGCAAACCCCACTGTTACGCTCTCTCAAACTGATAGTTTTTATTTAGCAATAAAAAATCAATGGGGTTGCAGCGATACTAATAAAATTGTACTCACTGTTAGAAACTATATTATTCCGAATGTAGGACACGATACTATTGTTTGTGTGGGCGATAGTTTTCATCTTTTTGCACATGGTGGTGTAAGCTATATTTGGAAAGATGTTAAGACAGGTGATATCATTTCCACTGCACCACATTTTGTGGCAAAAGCACATGGCAACGATGTTTACAGAGTTTATATCATAGGCAATTGCAACAATGACAGTGCTGATGTAACCATACAAACTTTTCCTTCGCCCAATATTTATATCAAGCCATCCACCGTAAATATTTTTGCTGGGCAACCTTACACCATAAAGCCGGATACCATTAACAACGGCACTTTGCAGTGGTTTCCAAATTACAACATCAACTGCTTAACTTGTTTAAATCCTATGGTTTCGCCCGATGTAAACACAGTTTATCATGTTACATTTTCAGATGAATATGGTTGTGTAGATTCTTCACAAATCACTATTGTTGTGTTGTGTGAAAAAGATAAATCGGTTTTTATCGCCAATGCTTTTACGCCAAAAGATGGAGCAAAATTCGAGAACCGATTTTTTTATGTGCAAGGCACTGGCATCAAAGAGCTGAACTTTTTAAGAGTATATGACCGATGGGGGAATGAATTATTTAGAACTGAACATTGCCCAATCAATAAGCCTGAAGCTGGATGGAATGGCACGTTTCATGGCAAACCGATGATGAGTGATGTATATATGTATCAAATGCAAGTGGAGTGTGCTAATGGAACTATCTTTCCTATTGCTGGCAATGTAACACTCATTAGATAATTCAATCAAAATATACATATTCAGTAGCAACATTCAAAAAGTAAATCCTCTACTGCATTTTATCTTTTACTTTTGCTAATTCAAAATATGAAATTATTCCATGAACATTATCAAGGTAAAAGATAAAACAACTGCAAAAGAATTTTTACGACTTCCACTTAAAATATACAATAACGATTCGGTTTGGGTGCAGCCTTGGAATCACGATATTGAAGATGTTTTCAATGAAAAGAAAAATAAATTTTTTAGGCATGGCAAATGCACTCGTTGGATTTTGCAAACTGAAAAACAAGAAACCATCGGACGGATTGCTGCATTCATCAATCATCGTACTGCTAAAGAAAATAAAACTGGCGGCTTCGGTTTTTTTGAATGCATCGATAACCAAATTGCGGCTGATATTCTATTTAATACAGCAAAAAAATGGCTCACTGAAAATGACATGCAGGCAATGGAAGGACCCATCAATTTTGGCGACCGAGATAAGTGGTGGGGCTTGCTGGTGGATGGTTTTACACATCCTACGTACGGAATGAATTATCATCCCACTTACTACAAAACGTTGTTTGAAAATTATGGTTTGAAAAAATATTATGATCAGTATGTTTTCAATTATGTGGTTAATCAACCTGTGCCCGAAAAGTTTGGCGAAAAAGCTGAGCGTATTGCACGTGATGAAAATTATCGGTTCGAACATTTGAAAAAAAGTGACATAGAAAAATACACTTCTTATTTCCATGAAGTTTACAACGCCGCATGGGGCAAGCATCATGGGTTTAAACCAATGCCTTTAGAAGCCGCAAAAAAAATCATGCAAACCATAAAACCAATAATGGATCCTAAATTAATTTGGTTTGGATTTTACGACAACAAGCCCATTGCATTCTTTATTATGTTACCCGAAATTAATCAAGCCATTAAAAAACTACATGGCAAATTTGATTGGTGGCACAAGTTGAAATTTATGTATTTGCTGAAATTTACAAATACAGTTTCGAAGTGTTATGGCGTTGTATTCGGCGTTGTACCAGAATTTCAAGGAAAAGGATTAGAAGGTGGATTGATAAAAGCAGCAGAAGATGTGGTGCAAAAAGAAAATAAATACACCGATTTAGAAATGAATTGGATTGGTTCTTTCAATCCAAAAATGATCGCCATTTGCGAAAGTCTGAATGCAAAAAAAATAAAAACATTGATTACTTATAAAATCATGTTTGATGCAAATGCAGAATGGAAGCCACATCCCATCATCAAATAGTATTACCCTAAAGTTACTCAAAACACTTTTTTGTGCGGCACGATGCTTGCCTATTAGTAAGTTACATTTTTTAAAACCTATTTTTGTCAAAATTTCAATTTCTAAATTAATAGATGAACGATAATTTTTTTTACGCAAACCCCGATTCAGACGATGCTTTAGAGTTTATGCCCATGATTCCAATGATGGAAGAGGATGACACCGCAAGTGCCGATTTTGCAGATATGCTGCCGATTTTGCCGCTCAAAAATACAGTTCTGCTTCCAGGTGTAGTTTTGCCGATAACAGTTGGTAGAGATAAGTCAATTGCGGCTTTGCAGGCTGCCAATAAAAACAATAAATTGTTAGGTGTGTTTGCTCAAAAAGAAGATGTGGAAGAAGCTACAGCAGCGCATTTGTTTGATGTTGGTACGGTGGCAAGAATTTTGAAACTCTTTAAAATGCCCGATGGCAGCACCACTGTTATCATTCAAGGGCGCAACAGAATTAAGATTGATGCCTTTTTAGAAGAAGAACCGTTTATCAAAGCCAAAGTAATTTTGTTGGCAGAAGAAAACGTAGAAACCTTGCGCAATGAGGAGTTTGATGCTTCGGTAAGTAATTTAAAAGACCAAGCGGTAAACTTTGCGAAGCTGTCGCAAAACATTCCAAACGAAGCAGCAATGATCATTCGCAACATTGATAACGCTGCTTTTTTATCACATTTTATCACCTCCAATTTAAGTTTACCTGTCATTGACAAACAACAAATTTTGCAAACCGATGGCTTGAAAGACCGAATAGCACTAGTAGTTCAGGCATTGAACAAAGAAATTCAGTTGTTGGAATTGAAGAACCAAATTCAAAATAAGACAAGACAAGATTTAGATAAACAGCAACGCGAATATTTTTTGAATCAACAATTAAAAACGATTCAAGATGAATTGGGTTTTGATGATTCGAAAAAAGAATTAGCCAATTTAAAAGAACGCGGCGCAAAGAAAAATTTTAGCGAAGCGGCAAAAAAAATGTTCAACAAAGAATTAGAAAAATTGAACAGAATGCATGCTGCATCTGCTGAATATTCAGTGGCATATAATTATGTAGAGACTTTATTGGAATTGCCTTGGAGCGAATTTACAAAAGATAATTTCGATTTAAATCATGCCGAAGATGTATTGCACGATGACCATTATGGTTTAGAAAAAATCAAAAAAAGAATCTTAGAATATTTGGCTGTTTTAAAATTAAAAGGTGATTTAAAATCCCCTATTCTTTGTTTCGTAGGTCCTCCGGGGGTGGGTAAAACTTCGTTGGGAAAATCAATTGCAAAATCGCTCGACCGCAAATTTATTCGCATGAGTTTGGGTGGTGTGCATGATGAAGCAGAAATTCGTGGACATCGCAAAACCTATATTGGTGCTATGCCTGGGCGCATTATGCAATCGTTGAAAAAAGTGCAATCGAGCAATCCTGTTTTCATGTTTGATGAAATTGATAAGCTTGGAAATGACCATCGCAGCGACCCGTCATCGGCTCTGCTAGAGGTTTTAGACCCCGAACAGAACTCGCATTTCTACGATAACTATTTAGAGTTGGAATATGATTTGTCGAAAATTTTATTCATCGCCACAGCCAATTCATTGCAATCAATTCAGCCAGCATTAAGGGATAGAATGGAAATTATTGAAGTGAGTGGTTATTCGTTGGAAGAAAAAATGGAAATTGCTAAAAAGTATTTAATCCCCAAACAACGGGATGCACATGGCATTAAAGCTTCGCAAATAAAAATTTCCAACACTGCTTTGCAATCATTGATTGATGGTTATACTCGTGAAAGTGGTGTAAGAGAATTGGACAGACAAATTGCTGCGGTGATGCGTAATACCGCTAAATCAGTGGCTTTGGAAGAAGATTATGATGTAAATATTAGTGCCGAAAAAGTTGAAAATGTGTTGGGCAAAGTGAAATACGACCGTGAAATTTTTAAAGAACAAAATCCTGCTGGTGTGGCTGTGGGCTTGGCTTGGACACCTGTTGGTGGGGATATTTTATTTATCGAAACCACCAAATATCCAGGCAAAGAAGGTTTGAAATTAACTGGTCAATTGGGCGATGTGATGAAAGAATCAGTACAAGCTGCTTTCACCTTTATTAAAGCAAATGCCAAGAAATTGAACATTGATGAAAGTGTGTTTGAAAAAGAAACGATTCATGTGCATGTGCCCGAAGGTGCTATTCCGAAGGATGGTCCAAGCGCAGGAATAACAATGCTTTCAGCCTTAACATCTTTACTCACCAACAGAAAAATAAAACCGTTTTTGGCGATGAGCGGCGAAATAACTTTAAGAGGAAAAGTATTGCCAGTTGGTGGCATCAAAGAAAAAATATTAGCAGCCAAACGTGCTGGTATGAAAGAAATTATTTTGTGCAAAATGAACAGAAAAGATGTGGAAGAAATCAATCCCGATTTTTTAGGAAACTTAAAATTTCATTACGTAGATAAAATGAATGAAGTGCTGGAGTTGTCTTTGGTCTGAGGTTTGAAGATGTTTACTTTTTAAAAGTAAACATCTTGTTCATTGTAAAATTCCAAAAAATAACGATGAAGGTTGCCAGCAATTTTGAAAAGTAAAAATTATATTTGCGCTTTTCGGTAAAGAAATAAGTAATTAAGTTGTTCAACGCCAAACCTGTGCTGGATACTGCAAAGAAGCGAATCAGCTGCATATTATAATCGGCATTGTGGTCGGTAAAAGTAAAGGTGCGATTTAAACTAAAATTGATGAAACCCACCGCCAAAAAACTCAAACTATTTGCCACATATTTGTTCAGCTTCAATTTTTCTTTCAGCAAATAAGTAATTCCAAAATCCAATATCATGCTAATAAAGCCGATGATGCCAAAGAGCATAAACTTTTTAAACAATGGCAAAAAACGATGAATCATAGTTTCTAAAAAATAAAGAACGGCGAAGATAAAATTTAATTGTTGAAAAAAAATTAAGCCGTTTTTATTTTGCGCCAAAGCCACGAATGCTGCAACTGGCATTGCCATTCGGTTTCCAACTCTTGTTTGCTATTTACTAAATTGTTGAAAATAATCGTGTTGACCATAATCACTTTTTCGTCGAACAATTTTTGAGTATCGTGCAACATAAATGTTTTGATTTCATTTTCACTTTGATAAGCAATTTGCATTCGGTTGAAAAAATCAACACTTAATTCTTGTTCAATTTTTTTGATTAGTTGCACCGATTTATCAATGCCACAACCGCTAATTTCGTTGTTATTTTCATCTACATAAAAAATAACGAACCGATTGAAACGAACTTCGGTAGCTGCTTTCAAAGGCATTTGATGTGCTGTCCATTGCGCAGCAAACCCTTTTAAAATAGTTTCAATTTGCAACACTTCAAATTCATTCAGGTTTCTATCAGCTTGATAAATCCACACACGAGATTCGGGTGAAAAACTATCAAGCGAAAAAATATTTTGGTAAATTGGTTGATTCATAAAATTTATCCTTCGATGTGAATTGAAAAAGTAATAGTTCGTGATTTTAGTTGGTCTAATTCACGGCTTTGTAAAAGTTGTGTATCTCTGTAAAGCACGTTCATCAATCCTTGCGACACTTTTATTTCTGGTGCTAAAATAAATAATGGAAAATAAAACTCGAATCCAAAACCAAATTCACTGGATACATCATTGGGCAATAATCGCACTAAATTGTTAGCTTTTCTAGCTTTGGAAAGTGATGCTAAATCGTAAGAATATTTCATGCCGCCAATCACGTACATTCTAAAATCTTTCACTCGGTCGCTTTTTAATTTTAGTTGTACAGGCACATCAATGTAAATGTTTTGAATGTTGAATTTGCTCAACGTATCTTTATTATGCGCAAAATCGTGCAACGTAAAAATTAAATTTTTTTCGCCAAAAACCATTGCTGGTACCAAGCGAATATCCAATCGCTTATTGATGCGATAATTTGCCATCAACCCAAGATTGAAGCCAGGCCCAGATGTTGCTGAAATATTTTTTACCGTGTCATTTTTTATAAAATCGGCACTAGGATAATATCTAAATCGCGAAGTGTTGTATGCACCTGTGATGCCAAAATAATGGCTCTTATCATCGTGGTCTAATTGATTGAATTGCGCAAAAGAATTTGCTGCAAACATGATCTGCAAAAGTAGAAATGCTATGTAAAATATTTTTTTCAAAAAATTATTTTATCGCTTTGTAAATCGTGCAAATGCCCATAGTTTGTGGTATGGCAGTAGTTGAAGAAAAACCAGCTTTTGTTAATTCGGCTTCAAATGCTTTGCCAAAAGGAAATTCTTGCACCGATTCGTATAAATATTTGTAAGCTGAAAAATCTTTGGCAATTAGTTTTCCAATCATTGGTAAAATATTCTTGAAATAGAACGAATAAAAGGCTGCAAAAATTTTGTTGGTAGGTTGAGAAAATTCAAGCACAATCAATATTCCACCTTTATCAAGCACACGATTTATTTCGGTTAATCCTTTTTGTAAATTTCCAAAATTGCGCACACCAAATGCCACCGTACATGCATCAAAACTGTTTTCAGCAAAAGGTAAATTTTCTGAATCTGCTTCTTTCAATTCAATCTTATTTTGCAAATTCAAACGGTTAATTTTCTCTTGCCCAAATTGCAGCATATTGGCTGAAATATCAATGCCTACAATACTTTCAGGATTTATTTGTAAAGCAGCAATAGCAAAATCGGCAGTGCCTGTAGCTACGTCCAAAATCTTTTTTGGTTTACTTTTTTGCAATTCTGCAATGGCATTTTTTCGCCAAACCTTATCAATGCCAGCTGATAAAACATTGTTTAATAAATCGTATCGGGGAGCAATGTTATTGAACATAGTTCGCACTTGCTCTTTTTTTTCAATCGTTAAATGTTGGTAGGGAACTGCCATAAGCGGTGCAAATGTAAAAGTTACATTTCATTGAAACTATTTTTTAGAGTGGTTAGAAAATAAAAAAAGGCTGTAAAAATTTACAGCCTTTTTTGTTCGTTTAATTTTGTTCTTCGTTCTTTTTTTCTTCGGTGTTTGGAGAAGAAGAATTATCTCTTCTATCACCACCACTGTGTCGTCTATCACCACCTCGGCGGTCGCCACCACCATGTCTTCTATCACCACCGCTACTTGGGCGATGTTCACGTGGCGGTTGCTCTACATATCCTTCAGGTTTTGGCATCAACACTTTGCGGCTTAAACGCAATTTGCCAGTTCTTGGGTCGGTGCCAATTATTTTCACTTTCACTTTATCACCAACTTTGAAAACGCCTTCCATTGAAGCTAAACGAGAATAGCTGATTTCAGAAATGTGCAATAAACCTTCTTTGCCCGGAACCAATTCAACAAAAGCACCGAATTCAACAATTGATTTTACTGTGGCTTCAAATTCATCGCCGACTTGTGGTACAAACACAATGTTTTTGATGGTCAATTTAGCAGCATCCATGCCTTCTTTGCTTGTACTCAAGATTGTGATTTGACCAACTTCAACACCATCTTTCATCACTTCTTCAATGTTGATTTGTGTTTTAGTAACCTTTTGCATTTCTTGAAT
>CAIQHW010000073.1 GCA_903871715.1 uncultured bacterium | reverse complement strand
GCATCCTGATGTGGGCTTTTTTGCTCGATACAATATTGGGCAATACATCTCCTTTCGCTCCACTCTTTTATATGGTACCATTTCGGGCAATGATAAATTTTACAATAATGCTCCACGAAATTTAAGTTTTAAATCCAACATTCAAGAGCTGAATGCTACTATGGAAGTGAATTTGATGCCTTATCATCACTTTAAAACCAAAAATATTTTTGCACCTTATTTATTTTTTGGTATTGGTTTCTTTCACTTTAACCCCAAAGCTGAGTATAATGGAACATGGTATGCACTGCAACCTTTAGGAACTGAAGGCGAAGGAATTTCAGCAGCTTATGGTTCAAAATATCCTCTATATGGTTTATCCATTCCTATCGGTGGCGGTTTAAAATATAGATGGCAAACTGGCTATGGCAGCTACATTACATTGGGTGCTGAATTTGGAATTCGTAAAACTTTTACTGATTATTTAGATGATGTAAGCAATGGACATATAAGTGCTAGTTGGTACGATTCTGTAAAAGCTTATAATGGAACGCTGACAGCAGATTTGGCTTGGCGTGAAGATGAATATTATATCAATCAAGGTCGTACAGAAATTGTTAAGGGAAACTATGTACCTGATATTCGTCGTGGCAACCCTAATAATAAAGATTGGTACTATTTTGGCAATATTACAATCAGTTATGTATTTCGTAATAAAGCTTATCATTTCTCAAGGCGTTAAGGATTCAACTAGTATGCAAAAAGTAATTCTAATTTTCGTATTTATTTTCTATTCTGTGTTTAAAAGTGAAGCACAATTCACAGAATTGGGAATGACATTTGGCGAATCCCACTATTTAGGCGATATGACTGTGCATAAATTGGGTGACTTTAAAGAAGCTCATGTAGCTTATGGTCTTGTAGTTCGCAACACATTTGCTAAAGGCTATTTATCCCTGCGGGCTGGATTAACTTTTGCAAAAATATCTGGTAACGACAAGGATTTTTCCTCCACCCAATCCTTGTATTATCGCAACCTTAATTTTCAATCTTATGTGCAAGATTTAAACGTTAATTTAGAAGTTAATTTACCAGGAATTTCACCCTGTGAAGGAAAGTTTTTTTCTCCTTATATAACAGGGGGCGTCAGTGTTTTTCATTTTAATCCAATTGCTGAATACTTTGGTAGAACAGTTAATTTACAGTCACTTGGCACTGAAGGACAGGGCATTGCACAATTTGGTAATAAACCCAAATATTCACTCATCCAACCATCATTCCCAATTGGTTTTGGTTTGAAAATTTTATGTCGCGATATTTTTGTAGTATCATTGGAAGTGCTGTATCATTATACTTTAACTGATTATTTAGATGATGTAAGTACTAATTATTATGACCCTGCGATGATTGCGAAATACAATGGAACAGTAGCGGCATATATGTCGAACCGTTCTACCTATAAAATAAAATATGATGCCAATGGCACAGGTTCTATTAAAAGAGGCGATGCGACATCAAAAGATGCTTTCTTTGTAAATTCAATTACGATAACATATTTAATTAGCCAACGCTGTGGTAGAAATTTTAAAGGTTTAAACTTCAGAAAAGGTGGCGGAACACGATGCGCAACTGATTTTTAGATTGTTGACTTCAATTCAAAAAGCCTTCTTCAGCATTTTACTACTTTTCAAATCGCATTTTTAGTATCATTGTAAACAACTTTTTTTCAAAATATGTTTCAACTTTTAGACGGAAAATTTCTTTCACAGCAAATAAAATCAGAAATAAAATCAGCCGTAGATGAATGGATTGCCAGCGGCAAACCTGTGCCCAATCTAATTGCGGTGATGGTAGGCGAAAATGCAGCCAGCCAAACTTATGTAGCCAGCAAAGCAAAAAATTGCGAAGCGGTGGGCATGCGTTCTTCGGTAAAAATATTTCCAGAAAATATTTCAGAAAAGGAATTGTTACAGCAAATTCATTTGTTGAACAACGATGATGATGTGGATGGATTTATTGTGCAGTTGCCGCTTCCAAAGCACATCAACGAAAAACGAATTATCGAAGCCATTGCGCCCGAAAAAGATGTAGATGGATTTCATCCCATTAATTTGGGGAAAATGATGATTGGCGAAGATGGTTTTGTGCCTGCTACGCCGATGGGAATTATGGAAATGTTGAAACGATATAACATTGAAACCAGCGGCAAACATTCTGTGGTATTGGGTCGTAGCAATATTGTAGGCACACCAATCAGTATTTTGCTTTCACGAAATGCATTGGTTGGAAATTGCACTGTTACACTTTGTCATTCGGCTACAAAAAATATTAAAGCGCTTTGTTTGCAAGCCGATATTATTGTGGCAGCAGTTGGCAAAAAACATTTTCTTACAGCCGACATGGTTAAAAACGGCGCAGTAATTATTGATGTGGGCATCAACAGAATATTGGGCGAAAAGAAAATTTATGGCGATGTTGATTTTGAAAACGTAGCACCCAAAAGCAGCTACATTACACCAGTGCCGGGCGGTGTGGGCTTAATGACCATTTCGTGTTTGATGTTAAATACTTTAAAAAGCGCAAAAAAACGCCGATGAAAAAAAACAAAAACAGCAGCGAAAATGGTTTGGTTTATTCCACCAATAAAGAATTGATGAATAATCATTTTGCAGCATTGGCAAATTTGGCTTCGGTTGAAAATGAAAATGCAGCACCCAGCAAACAAAATTTGATTGTGCGCTTAGAAACCAAGCACAGAGCTGGAAAAGCAGTAACTGTGATTTTAAATTTTAAAGGCACAGAAAATGAAATGGAAGAATTGTGCAAACATTTAAAAACAAAATGCGGCACTGGCGGCTCGGTAAAAGATGCGGAAATATTGATTCAGGGCGACTTTAGAGATAAAGTTTGTAAACTGTTGGAAGAAAAAAATTACAAAGCGAAAAGAGGGAATTAAGATGAGCAACACAAAAAAAATAATTTTCCTCGGCTCAAAACCCGTTGGCTACAAGTGTTTACAGATTTTAATTACCAATCAAAAAAAATGGAATTATCGGCTAATTGGTGTTTTGACCAACGACAATAAAAAACTAGATACCAAATTGAGTGTGAAAAAATTGGCTCAAAAAAATAAAATTCCTTTGCTTGATTCGTTGGATAAAATGCCTGTTTGCGACATTATTTATTCGGTGCAATACCACCAAATTTTAATAGCTAAACACATTGCCAAAGCCAAGCAGATTGCGGTAAACCTACACATGGCTCCCCTACCCGATTACAGAGGTTGTAATCAATTTTCATTTGCCATTATTGATAAAGCAAAAACTTTTGGCACCACCATTCATCAATTAGAAACTGGCATTGATAATGGCGCAATTTTGTTTGAAGACAGATTTAAGATAGCAAAAAATATTTGGGTAAAAGATTTGTATGATGAAACGGAAAACCGCTCTGTACAATTATTTCAAGGCTGCTTGAAAGACATCGTAAATGGAAATTACGAACCAAAACCACAATCAATTTTCACCAAAAGAAAAACAAATTTTCATTTGCGCAATGAAATCAATCAACTCAAAAAAATTGATTTGAGTTGGAGCAAAGAAAAAATCGAACGCCATATCAGAGCCACTTACTTTCCGCCATTCGAGCCACCTTACACCGAAATTGATGGCGTAAAATTTTATTTCGATGCTAAAAAATTCTAAAACCGAACTCACTCAATTCATCAAACAACGAGCTGTTGAATTAGGGTTTTCGTGGTGTGGAATTGCAGAAGCTAAATTTTTAGAACGCGAAGCCAAACATGTAGAAGCCTTTATCAACAAAGGTTTTCATGGCGAAATGAAATATCTTGAAAATCATTTTGAAAAACGATTAGACCCCAGAAAATTGGTGGACGGTGCAAAATCAGTTATCAGTTTTGCCTTCAATTATTTCCAAGAAAATAATTTTTCAAATTCTGAAATCAAAGTGTCGCAATATGCTTGGGGAAAGGATTATCACGAAGTTTTAAAAGAAAAATTAAAATTGATAGTGAATGATTTGGAAACAAAAATTGGCAAATTTAATGCTCGATGTTTTGTTGATTCAGCACCAGTGTTAGAGCGCAGTTGGGCTGCCAATGCAGGTTTTGGCTGGATTGGCAAAAACACGATGATGATAAATAAGCAAATGGGTTCGTATTTTTTTTTAGCCGAAATTATTTGCGATTTGGAATTAAATTATGATGATGCCATTGCGAAAGATTATTGCGGCTCTTGCAACAAATGTGTCGAAAGCTGCCCCACACAAGCCATTCACGGCGATAAAACGATGGATGGCAGCAAATGTATTTCCTATTTCACGATTGAATTGAAAAAGGAAATGACAACCGATTTTCAACAAAAATGGAACGATTGGATTTTTGGTTGTGATATTTGTCAGCAAGTTTGCCCTTGGAACAGATTTTCAAAACCCAATACCGAAGACAACTTCATGCCATTATTCGATTTTGAAAAACAAACGAAAAAAGATTGGTTAGAAATGACAGACGAAATTTTCAATTCCACATTCAAGTATTCGCCACTTAAAAGAGCAGGTTTGCAAAAAATAAAAAACAACATTGCTTCATTGAAAAAAAGTTGAAATTTTCAAATTTTCTTTCTTTGCTAAAATTGTATTTTCACCAAAAATAATTCTCAAAAAAAATGAAAACCGTAGCCGATTATAATTTTCAAAATCAACGAGCAATTGTTCGTGTTGATTTTAATGTACCTTTAAATGCCAACTTTGAAATCACGGATGATAGCCGTATGAAAGCCGCTTTGCCTACCATCAATAAAATATTGAACGATGGCGGAAGTGTAGTGTTGATGAGCCATTTGGGGCGACCAAAAGATGGACCAACCGATAAATATTCGTTGCATCATTTGGTAAATCATTTATCAAAATTGTTGAATCGAGAAGTAAAATTTGTGAATGATAGTGTTGGTGATGAAGTAAAAAATGTGGCGAAAAATTTGAAAAGTGGCGAAGTATTGTTGTTAGAAAATTTGCGTTTTCACAAAGCCGAAGAAAAAGGCGATGATGTATTTGCTTCGCAATTGGCTTCGCTGGCTGATGTGTATGTGAATGATGCATTTGGCACGGCTCATCGGGCACATGCCAGCACCACAATTATTGCCAATCATTTTTCAACCGAAAAAAAAATGTTTGGCTTTTTAATGGCTGCCGAAGTTGCCAATGCTCGAAAAGTGATGAATAACCCAACCAAGCCATTTACCGCAATCATTGGCGGGGCAAAGGTTTCCGACAAAATATTAATTATCGAAAAATTATTAAATACTGTTGATACATTAATTATTGGCGGCGGAATGACTTATACTTTTTTAAAAGCACAAGGTTTTTCAATCGGTAAATCATTGTGTGAAGAAGATAAAATTGATACCGCAAAACAATTGATTTCAATGGCGAAAAGTAAAAATGTGGATTTACTTTTGCCTATGGATTCGGTTGTTGCAGATAAGTTTGCAGCCGATGCTACCACACAAATTGTGAGCAACGAAAATATTCCAAACGATTGGATGGGCTTGGATATTGGACCAAAAACGATTGAAATTTTTGCAACAAAAATCAAGCAATCGAAAACAATTTTGTGGAACGGACCAATGGGCGTTTTTGAAATGCCAGCATTTGAAAATGGCACAAAAAAAACTGCCGAAGCCATTGCCGATGCCACAAAAAATGGTGCATTTAGTTTGATTGGCGGCGGCGATAGTGCAGCAGCCATCCATCAGTTCAACATGGCTTCGCAAGTGAGTTACGTGAGCACTGGCGGTGGCGCATTGCTAGAATTTTTTGAAGGAAAAGTATTGCCTGGGGTTGCCGCAATTGAAGGATAATTTTGAAACTCTTTTCCATTCATTTTGTTTCACAAAAAAGTAAATTATGATTACCACATCATCGCTTCAATTTTTAAAATCGCTTGCAAAAAACAACCACAAAATTTGGTTTGATGAGCATCGTGGCGAATACGAAATTTTGAAAAAAGAAATTCACCAATTGTGTGAAAATGTGATTGCCGAAATTTCAAAATTTGATAAAAACATCGTTGGCTTAGAACCCAAAAATTGTTTGTTTCGAATCAATCGCGATGTGCGATTCAGCAAAGATAAATCACCCTACAAAACCAACGTGGGCGCATACATGGCAAAGGGTGGAAAAAAATCGGAACTGTGTGGTTATTATTTGCATATCGAACCAGGTAAAGCCATGTTGGCTGGCGGTTTGTGGATGCCAGATACACCAAAATTAAAGATTGCTAGACAAGAAATTGACTACAATTTTGCTGATTTTAAAAAGATAATTTCCAACAAAAATTTTGCAAATAATTTTGGAAAAATGGGTGGTGAAAAATTAGTAAATGCACCAAAAGGTTATGATGATAATAATCCTGCGATTGATTTTTTAAAACACAAAAGTTGGGTGGTTACACATCCATTTTCCGACAAAGAAATTATTGACAAAAACTTTCACAAAAGTATTGCTCAATCAGCTAAATTGCTGTTTCCATTTTTGCAGTTTTTTAATGTGGCTTTTGAAAACAAATAACCATGAATTATTTTGAATTGTATGAAATGCCAGTTTCATTTTTGATAGATGAAATGGTTTTGAAGAAAAAGTTTTTTGAATTGAGCAAACAATTTCATCCCGATTTTTCGAGCAATTTATCTGCCGATAAAAAAGAAATGGCTTTAGAAATGTCAACGCTGAATACCAATGCCTACAATACTTTGAAGGATTTTGACAAACGCATGAAATATGTTTTAGAGTTGAGAAATATTTTGGTGGAGGATGAAAAATATAATTTACCGCAATCGTTTTTAATGGAAATGATGGAGTTGAATGAAATGGATTTGGCTGAAAAGAAAAATCAAACACAGCAATTTGAAAGTGAAGTTCATTTGCCTATTAAAGATATTTTAACGCAACCAACTTTAGAAAATTTAACAGAAAACGATTGGCAAAAAGTGAAAGAATTTTATTTCAAAAAGAAATACTTGAAACGAATTATCTCGAATTTTGAAAACTGATTTCCCAAAGAAAATAACCTGCATGAAATTTATTCCAATTCTATTAATTGTGTTGTTTGCCGCTTGCAGTAATACTTCCAACGATATTGATAATTCTGCGCCAAAAGAAAATAGCGTTGTTAAAAAAGATTTTGAGAAAGGAAAAGTTGTTGACCACATTGCTTTATCCAACAATCAAAATCATTCATTTGCGTTGTATTTACCATTGCAATATGATGCTACAAAAAAATATCCTGCGCTAATTTTCTTTGACCCACATGGTGGTGGAGCTTTTGCTATTGGGCATTATAGCAATTTAGCCAATCAATACAATTGTATTTTGATTGGCAGCAACGATTCAAAAAATGGATTAGATATGAATGAAACTTATCAGATAGTACATGAATTAATCGTGGAAACAAAAAGTGATTTTGCAGTTGACACAAATAAAATAACGCTTTGCGGATTTAGTGGTGGCGCAAAAGTGGCTTTGAATGCCGCTTCGCAGATGAATATCATTTCAAAAGTAGTTTATTGCGGTGCTGCAATACCAATTCAAAATTGTAATCATCCGTTGCAAATGCTTGGTTTTGCTGGGTTGAAGGATATGAATTACAGCGAAATAGTAAGTTTTTCGATGAGTCAATTTCCAACTTTTATAAAAAATTATTGTGTAGAATGGAACGGCAAACATGAATGGCCTGATGAAAAAACTTTTGAACAAGCGTTTTATTTTTTAAATAATGAAACTGAAAAGCTAAATTTAATTTCACTAACTGACGATAAAATTAAAATGTTAGAACAAGAGCAAAATACCCATCAAGCCTATGTTTCATTATTTCAAACAGAAGACATGAATTTTTGGGAAAAGGAAATTTCGCGATTGAACCAACAAAAAGCAATAGACAAAACTGGACTAAGCGAAAGATTGTTGGGTTATATTTCTTTAGTTTGTTATTCTTATGCCAACAAAATGTTGCAACAAAATCAAATGAAGGATGCCGAGAAATTTTTGATGGTTTATAAAATGGCAGACCCAATAAACAGCGATTGCGATTTATTTTACGCCCAGCTTTTTGCCAAAGAAAATAAAGTAACAAGAATGTATATTTCGTTGAAATCTGCTGTGAGTAATGGTTTAAAGGACTGGAGTAAAATTGAAAACGAGCCATCATTTGCTCCTTTTTTGCAACAAAATGAAATGCAAACCATTCATTCTTTGATAAAATAATTTTTAGGTTGCTGAAAATTTACCAACAATTTATTGAACAACTTTCATTGCAAAATGAAAAAACAGAAGCAGAAGAAATCGCCAAAATTCTGCTTAAAAACTTGTTTCAAAATTTATCTATCATTGAAATAAAAAACTTAAATGTGGATGATAAAATTGTGCAAGAAAAATTTTCATTGTTGCAAAATTATTTTTTCAGATTGGCTTGTAATGAGCCACTGCAATATGTTTTAGGCGAAGTGGAATTTTTGAAATATAGGCTGTCAGTGAATAAAAATGTGTTGATTCCACGTCCCGAAACAGAAGAATTAACTTCTATCATCACTAAAAAAATAAAAGCAAAAGGAATAAAAAAATTCAAGTTGGTTGACTTTTGTACTGGAAGCGGTTGTATTGCTATTGCTATCGCAAAGGCATTTCCAGAGGCTACAATTTTTGCTTTAGAAAAAAGTGAAAAAGCCATTGAATTGGCAAAAAAAAATGCTTTGAAAAATGATGTTGAAATTCAATTTTTAGAACCTGATATTTTGAGTTTGAAACAGATGAACATTTT
>CAIQHW010000072.1 GCA_903871715.1 uncultured bacterium | reverse complement strand
TTAATGCTTCTACCAACGGACCCAATGTTTTTAACTGGGTTTTTCAAGGTTCTTCAACAGCTTCGTCTGACAGCACCAATCCAATAGTGTCTTTTAATTCTGCTGGAATTTATGATGTGCGATTAGTAGCGCAAAATTCAAATGGCTCAAGCAAACCTTATGTAATACACATGTTTGTGCAAAGCTGTTTACCACCTGTGGCAGCATTTAATTCTTCGATAAATATTTGTCAAAAATCTTGTACCATTTTTTCCAATCATAGCACTGTTACACCTTTCGATACCATTAAGTGGTTTGCTAAAGGTGCTCATCCAGATACATCTTCTCGATTGAACCCACCGGCTTTTTGTTATGATACAGTGGGTACTTATCCCATCAAATTAATTTTGGTAAATCATTACAGGTTTAATTCTAAAAACCATTATGAAAGGGATACTTTGGTAAAATATATTACTGTTTTGCCAGCACCTCGTATTTTATCCAGAGATTCTTGTATTTACGCAGGCGACTCTATAAAGCTAATAGCAAAAGGAAATGGATTAATTACTTGGCTACCGAATACTTATTTGTTTGCATCAACTGGAGATACTGTTTTATGTATGCCTATTAATAAAACAACTTACACTGTAAAAGATACTACCACTTGTCCATCGCCCGATTCAGTAGTTGTTTGTGTCAAATATCAAAATGTGTATATTACCTCAACCAATACTTTTACACCTGATGGGAATGGAAAAAATGATGTTTTTAATATTAATGTAAATATACCAGTAAATGAATACAATTTGAAAATTTATAATCGCTGGGGTGAAAAGGTTTTTGAAACCAGCGATTATCATGCTGGCTGGGATGGCACCTACAGAGGTATTCAACAAAATTCGGGAGTATATGTATGGATAATTGGCTATCGCGATTTGGGAGATAATCAATATAAATTTGCCAACGGAAATGTTACTTTAATTCGCTAAAACTTTTGCATTTTTTATGAAATTTTCAATAAAAATCATCTTCATCATTAGTTTGTTTTTTGCCTGCGAAAAAACTATGGCGCAAGATTTTCATTTTACTCAACATTATTTAACTCCACTGCAAGTGAACCCAGCATTGGTAGGGCAGTTTGATGGTTGTATGCGATTTAATGCCAATTATCGAAATCAATGGTCATCTGTTTTAGGTTCATCTGCTTTTCAAACCATTGCTGCATCAGCTGATGCAGCAATTTTAAAAGAACAAATGGATGGAAACTTTTTTGGATTAGGCATCAATTTTTTGTCGGACAAAGCAGGAGATATAAATTATGGCACACAAATGATTGGGTTTAATTTTGGCTATTGTAGAATTTTAAATAAAAAGAAACCACTTACATTTTCTTTAGCTTTTAATGTTTCAAATTGGAGCAAGACTGTGGATGTGAGCAAAGTTACTTTAGTTAATATGAACGAACTGTCTGAAATTTCAAAATCAGGTGTTTCATTTATGGATTTTGGTTTAGGTACATTTATGCATCATCAACCTTTAAATTGGTTGAGTTATAATATAGGAATTT
>CAIQHW010000071.1 GCA_903871715.1 uncultured bacterium | reverse complement strand
TTCAATAATATCACCAGCATTGTAATCGTAAATGACACGATTGGTTAAAGTTGCGTTTGAAATTTGCGCCATTGCCGCATTTGAAGAAAATGCAAAAGCAAAAAAACTTACAAAAAATAAAAGTAAATGTTGTTTCATAGAGTGAAGTTAGCAATATTAAGTCAATGGAGCAACAATTAATAAAGACGAAAGTTTTGGTAAAATGGTTGCATGCTCCTGCAAATAATTTTTGTAAAAATTATTTGCTCAAAATATTTTCAGCATCAAATACATTTTTTACCTCTGCCACAGCACTGATGCGGTATTGCAAGCCACTTTTGATTTCTTTACACAAAAAGTTTTTGCGCATTTTTTTATCCAACCTAAAAATTCTTTTTTCATCACGAATCGAAAAATGAGTGCCAATAGGTAAATCGCCCACCAGTTTTTTCGGCTCAGCATCGTGTTGGTTTAATGTTTTCATCAAATGCACATCGCTACAACTACTGGCTTTTGGATTGTTCATGTATAAAATCAAAGCCCGATGCACATCAGGCGGAAATACTTGCTGCATCTGCAATAGCGGCTGCATCAGCGTTTTAAATTCTTGCTTCCATTCTTGTCCATGGTCTGCCACTTTCCAACCAAATTTTTCAAACGTAGTTAAATGCGCTATTTCATGAATCAACGTAATCAAAAACGCATATTTGTTCAGCGCATTGTTAACCGTGATTTTATGCTGTTCGCCTTTTCGTGGCACTCGATAATCGCCTAATTTGCTTGCTCGATTCCATTTGATAGTAAGATGCACTTTGTATTTTACAATCAGCTCCGAAGCATACACAGCAGCATGTTCGGGGATATGCTTCGATAAAATTTGTTGCAATTGCAATTGAATCATGATGGAAAATTAGGCGCAATAAATGTTCAACTTTTTATTTTGTTTTTGAAAAAATAAATCAAAAAGTTGTGCACCGCAAAGTTGAAAATAGTTTTCATCGTACAAACATTTCTACAATCATTTTGTTGCTGTTCACAAATTCACATTGTCGAAAACCTTTGCCGCAAAGCATTTGCATAATTTCGTTTGCAACTTTTCGTTAGTAAAAATTATGCTCAAAAAATATTTCCTTCAGTTGATTTGCTTCGTCATGGTGAGCTTGTCGAACCATCTTTCAGCGCAAGAAACACAAACATTTTCCGATAATTTCTCATCGTTCAACAAAGGTGTCGAATTGATGAAACATCAACAATACAAAGCGGCACAAAACGAATTCAATCAAGTGTTGCAGCAATTTCCTTATTATGGCGATAATCGTTTTCAACACATTCATACCGAAGCACAATTCTTTGCAGCCCTTTGTGCTATTGAGCTTGAAGAACCACAAGGCGAAAAAATGATGCAAGATTTTTTGCAACTTTTTTCAACCAACACACGAGATAATGATGCAAAATATGAATTGGGAAAACTGAATTTTAAGCAAAATAAATACAAAGATGTCATCGCTTATTTAGAAGATGTTGACCACAGCGAATTGAAGCAAGAAGAAATTTCTAACTCAAAATTTTATTTGGCTTACGCATATTTTTTTACCAAAAAACTGGATAAAGCATTGCCGCTTTTTGCCACACTTGCTGCTTCGCAAAATAAATATTACTACCCTGCAAACTATTATGCTGGCTTCATTTCGATGACTAACAAAGAGTATTCAAATGCCGAAAAACATTTTGAAAAAGCTGCACAAGCCAGTATGTATGAAAATGTGATTCCGTATTATTTATCGCAAACTTATTTCGCTCAAAAAAAGTATGATGCTGTATTGGCGTATGCGCCTGTGCAATTGGAAAAACGAAATTTGTTGTACAAAAATGAATTGCAAAATTTGGTTGGGCAATCGTATTTTATGAAGAAGAATTATGCCTTGGCTTTGCCGTTTTTAGAAAGCAATGCCAAAGCAAATAAGAAAATGTATCCAAAGGATTTTTACCAGTTGGCTTATGCACAATATCAAACACAAGCCTTTGCTGATGCGGTTTCCAATCTGAAAGAATTAGATAATGAAAATGATTCGTTGGGGCAATATGCGATGTATTTATTGGCAGATTGTTTTTTGAAAACAAACAAAAAAGAAGAAGCTCGAAATGCTTTTTTAAGAGTTTCAAAAATGAAATTTGATAACGAGTTGTGTGAAATTGCATCATTGGGCGCTGCTAAGCTGGCTTACGAACAAGGTTTGCAGCAAATTGCTATCAATGAATTGAATGATTTTGTAAAACAATTTCCGCAATCAAAAAATCTAGAAGATGCTCGAATCACTTTGACCAATGCGTATTTGGCGACCAATAATTATCGTGAAGCAGGGAATATGATTGCTGCCATCAAAGATAAATCGCCACGGTTGCAGCAAGCAGCGCAAGTAATTTCTTACAATCGAGCGGTGGAATTATTCAATGATAAAAGTTTTTCTGCTTCCGAAAAAATGTTTGACAATTCTTTGAACTACTCTTTGGACAACAATTTGGAGGCTGGCAGTTATTTTTGGAAAGGTGAAATTGATTTTAAAAATGCACATTACAAAGAGGCGATAAATGATTACAGCAAGTTTGAAGAGTTGGCAAAAATCTGCAACAAACTGCCCGAAAATGTGAGCCTAAATTCTGCGAATTACAACATTGCTTATTGTCATTTAAAACAACAAAATTACAAACAAGCACTGCCTTATTTTAAAAATTGCAACTTGGCATCGGGCGTTAAAAGCCGCATGGCTGCTGATGCTTCGCTGCGAACTGCCGATTGTTATTTCACACTTCGCGATTATGAAAAAGCAGTTTTGAATTATGATGATGTGATAAAAACAAACAGCAGTGGCGCCGATTATGCCTATTATCAAAAAGGAATTATTTATGGCTTAACAAATGATGATGCCACCAAAATCAGCTCACTGCAAGCAATTGGCGATAAATTTCCCAAATCAATTTATGCTGATGATGCTGAATTTGAAATTGGAAACACTTATTTTAATCAGGAAAAATTTGATGATGCAGCAAAGGCTTATCAAAAAATAATTAGCAATTTTCCAAAAAGTCCTTACTTCAAAAAATCGAGATTGCAATTGGCTTTGGTAAAAATTCAAACCAACCAAACTGATGATGCAGTAATACTTTATAAAGGCATTGTAGCTGATTATCCAAAAAGCAGCGAAGCGAATGAAGCGTTGATGGCGTTGAAAAATGTGTTTGTAGAAAAAGGCGACACCAAAACATTTTTAGATTATTTAACGCAAACACCCGATGCACAATTTTCGGCTTCAGCTATTGATTCTATTACGTTTCAGGGCGCAGAAAATAATTATCAAAATCAAAAGTTGGATGATGCTACCAGAGATTTTGAAATCTATTTGAGCAAATTTCCTAAAGGATATTTTCAATTACAGGCAAATTATTTTTTGGCTGATTGCTATTTCAAAAAACAAATGTGGGGCGAAGCATTGGAAAAATATGAAACTGTGGCAAATCAAAACACGAATAAATACACCGAAAAAAGTTTGGTTCGAAGCAGTTATTTAGCGTTTTACAAAACAAAAAACTATACCAAATCGTTGGTTTATTTTCAACGCTTGGCAGATGAATCGAGTTATAA
>CAIQHW010000070.1 GCA_903871715.1 uncultured bacterium | reverse complement strand
ATTATAGCGGCACTATCCCGATAATATCCCGAAATTATCCGAAAATATCCCAAAACTATCCCAAATAAAAACGAAAAATACACGATAATTTATTGAAAATCATTGTTTTGTAAAAATGGTTATGTCCGTAAAATGTCCGTAAAATGTCCGTGAATTGTCCGTTAGCTGTTTTGTTTTAGTATCCATTTTCGTTCGTTGTTTTGAATGATAGTTCCATTTTTTCTTAATGCTTGCAAAGCATGTTTTATTTTTATTTTCTTTTGAGCATCAGTTAAGCTATCGGATAATTTGTTAGCAATAATTTGCTCAAATACCTGCCGCTTTGCCGAGCCAAATTTTATTAAATAATCAGTAATAGTTTTTTTGATAAAAGCATCATCAACGCCTTTGGTTTTCATGTATTCCACCGTTTGCCCAGTGGAAGCGGCTAAATCAGCAGAAATATGGATTGCTCCTTTTTTGCCTTCAATTAATTTTTTATCACGAAGATGTTTGATGCCACTATCGGTAATTGATTTTTTCTTTTGAACGTTATCGAGCAAAATAATTTCATCTAATGTTAGTTGGGGGTTTTGAGCCAAAGCTCTTGCATATTCCATGTCTAACACCTTGCCTGTAATAGTAACTTTTACTTTGCCATTGGAAAAATCATATTCGGGCATAGGAAAAAATCGAACTCGTTGAAAATTAAACATACGCCTGATGCCACTGCCAATGGTATCAACCATTTGAAGATTATACATAGCTGTAACTAAAAATGGGTTACGATAAAGTTCTTCGGGTGCATTGTTACGAATCACATTTTCAATAGAACCAGGAATAAAAGTGCCAATGTTGGTAAAAATAAGTTCGTCATTCTGCTCTACTAAATTTATTCTGCCGCCACCATTAGAATAATCTTGATGGGCAATACAATTGTTTAACGCTTCACGAATAATAAATGGTTCATATTGTTCTACTTCATCGGGGAAAATTGTACCGCTTTTAAGGTAGCGATATTTCAAATTTCTGAATTTTTGAAATACTCCAACCACTTCTAACAATAGAGGGCAGGAGCGAATAAGATAATCTCTTTCTACATTGTTGTTATCTTTTAAAATCCATCTAATTTTTGCTTCGGCAGGATTGATAAAATGTTCTGCCTCGGTTTTGCCCAGCAAAATAATGGCAGCACGTGTAATTTTGCCTTTGATGGTAACTTTTGCTTTGTTTAAAAAAGTAGCATCATCCCATGAATCTACTTCTGATGCCAATTCAGGAAATTTGTTTTTGTAATTAGCTCTTGCTTTATCAATGGCTTTAGGTTCTAAATCATCTATTGTAGCATCGTTGCAAATAACAGCACTCCAATCATCATTTTGGCGCAAAGGTTCATTCAAGATGGTTTGTTCACGGTCGTTAACCATTTCAATTAAGGTATCACCTTTTCTTTGCCATGCTTTTTTGTGTGCAAAAATTGGTTTACGAGCATTATGTTTTGGAATGTGCAAAATCCAAATAGTAAGGTGAGTATCTGATGTTGTAAAGTCTTCAACAAATAAACCTTCGCTGCTTAAATTGGTGCAATTACCCATTAATCGAGCAGGTAAATTTTCAGATGTGTAATCATGGAAATTTTTTATCCCAAGAATTTTTAAAGTAGCATCTTCAACACCCATAATTAACACACCACCCGAAGCATTAGCAATGGCTGAAACATAAGAAATTACATCTTCGCCTTTTTGCCCTGAAACATTATGCGTAAGATTTGAAAATGCTTTCCATTCGCATTTTTCATTTTCTTTAGGATAATGTTCTTTTAAATATTTTAGTAAATCGGCTTCTAACACAGCTTAAATTGAATTAATTATTTCGATTAATTGATTTTTGATGTTTCGTACATCGTTGGCAATTTCGATAAAGTGCCATTCAGGATAATTGTATTTATCCTTCAACGAATTAACGGCCGGTATCCAACGGTTTTCTACAAACCATTTCTTTTCAGCTTTATCATTACTCATTCCGCTAATTTCAATAATTAAATTTTTCATCACGCCATTTTTACCTTTTACACGAGCAATGAAATCAGGGAAGTATAATCGGTCTTTCCCATTTTTAACATAAGGAATAGCGAAACCTAAAAAATGATTTTTTACATAACAATCAACTTGCTTGATTTCCTCCAAAACTTTGGCACAAATGCCTTCCCAGTCACTATCTAAAGCTACTGCATTAACATGACTTTTTTCAGTCCAAAACACTTCGTTAGAAGTATTTCCATTTACATATTTAGTGCTGTTGAACTTATTGTGATAATTGAACACAGGGCGAATATGTTCGATGGTATTTTTTTCGGGGTTAATGCCTCGAACAATATGGGCAATCACTTCTTTAGAAGTTTTGAAGAAAATGAGTTTCTTGTATTTTTCATCTGATTCGCCTAATGTAATGACTTTGTTTTCGTACCAATATTTTACAACTGATAACAACTTGTTGAAGAGTTGAAAATGTGGTCGGTTTTCATCAT
This sequence comes from uncultured bacterium, assembly GCA_903871715.1. Lineage (GTDB taxonomy): Bacteria > Bacteroidota > Bacteroidia > Chitinophagales > CAIODY01 > CAIODY01. The sequence continues at coordinate 3,861 of CAIQHW010000070.1, read as the reverse complement.
CGGAAAAATGCACTCGAATTAATTCTTTGGTGAGCAGAAAAATAATTTCTTGTTCACGTTTTTCAAAAACGGATTGCACCTCTAATGTTTCTTCCTTCGGCGAAAATGCACTACCCATGATAGTTGTAAGCGGAAATTGGGAACAAACTATTTCATAGTTTTCTACTTTGCTGTAATCATATTTTATATCGCCATCTAAATTTTCAACCCGATAGCCTACGATGTTTGGAAATTCGATTTCCATTGCTTTTTGTCGTTCGGGCAATGCTGCTATATGCGTTAAATCAACTGGCTGTGCTGGTGGTTCGGATTTACCACCTTTAAAAAACTTGAAAGGAACACCAATGATGTGTGCATATTCAGGTGGAAATTTTTCGATAACAATTTTGCGTTTGTTATCAGTTGGATTTCCATCTTTATCGTAGCCTTGCAAATAATAATTCATTCGGCGTAATGCTCTACCAGCAACTTGTTCGCAAAGTAATTGAGAACCAAATGCACGTAAGCCCATGATATGGGTTACAGTGTTTGCATCCCAACCTTCTGTAAGCATAGATACTGAAACCACACAACGAATGTGTGAACCTAATTTACCTTTTTGACCAACCGTGTTTACTACTTCACGAAGAATTTCGGCATCGGAAATATTTTCAACGCTGCCTTGCCCGTGCATTCGTGCATAGTCTTTTTTAAATTCTTCAATTTCGGATTGAAATATTTTTTTGAAATCGTCATTAATTTGTTCGCTGTTTTCTAAAGCATCGCTATCAATTAAAAGTGTTGGTGGTTTACGCTTTGGTAAATTGTTTTGGTCGTAATTAGAAAACAAATCGTACACCCCACTTACTACATTTTTTTCTCCGTTTTCATTTTCAAATTCATACCCAGCAATGTATTTATACAATTCTTTAGAAACAGAAGTATTGTTGCACACCGCAATGAAAACTGGCGGTGCAGAAAAAATGTTGGTTTTATCTTCTTGAAATTTGCGAATGCCTTTATCGTATTCGATGTAGTGATGATAAAATTGGTCTAACGCTCCTTTAACTTTATCGGGTAAAAAAGGTGGCTGTTCTTTTATTTTAGTGCCTTCGGCTGCTGCTTCACTTTTTTTAGTTCGTTGTCCTTTTTTGGGCAATTCATCTTTTACATGCTCATATAAATTTCGCAACATTGGCATGGTAAGCTCTTGTGTATTATCGCTTTCGGGCAAGAAAGGAATTTTTACTAAACCACTTTCAATGGCTTCGATTAATCCAAAATCGGAAACCACCCACGGGAATAAACTATAGGCTGTGTAACCCGAACCTTGCAAGTAATAAGGTGTTGCAGAAAGGTCGTACACATTTTGCAGTTTGAATTTTTTGGCAATTTCTTTTAAGCCAGTGAACCAACGTGCAGCTCTTTCATTTTCATCAGCTTCTTCATCATCAGTAGTTCTACTTTTTGATTTTGGTAAATAACAATGATGTGCTTCGTCATTGATAACTAAAAGGCGACTGCCAGTTTTGAATTTGCCTAAAATGCGTTTGATAAGCAATGAAAAATCTTCTTTGTTTTTAGTGTCAATTTTTTCGCCTTTCAAATTCACTTTGCCATCAAATGGGCTGCGTTTATTGCCCTGTAAGGTTTTTGGCTCGAAAGAGTGGTAGTTTGTAATCACTAATCGAGCATTCAAATTATCTAAACGATGCTCCATATTTTGAGGCACTAAGCCTCGAACATGGTAATAATCTTGAGGATTGCTTTTGTTTTTAGTGTCAACAAACAAAACACCTAATCTGCTTTTAATAGTAACACCTGGAGCAACGATTAAAAAATAATCAGCAAAACGTGTGTCGCTTCTATATTCCTGACGGTTAAAATAATGATAGCAAATGAGGCAAGCCATCACTACCGTTTTACCTGAACCAGTTGCCATTTTAAAAGCAACCCTTGCCAATTGGTCGGTTAAATCTTCGCTGACTGATTGTTGACCAATGCGAAGCAAATTTAAAATGTGCTGACCAGCATTTGATTTTTCGGCTACTTCATTTAACCAAATGGCAGTTTCAACTGCTTCTTGTTGAGCAAAGAACAATTTTTTAGTAACAACTCTATCAGGATTATCGAACCAAAAAAATAAAAGTTCTTTTGTGATTCTGGTGGTGTTGGGATATTTTTCATTTCGCCATTTGCCCACTTCATTTCGGCAAAGGTTGATGATATGTGTACCATATTCGGCGGCATCATCATTCCATTCAAACACTTCTTTTTGTCCTTTTTGTTTGGTTGGAATAACAGCAATTTCGGCTTTGAAAATTCTTCTTCCTTTGCATGGTTTGTTATAATCTAAACTACCTTCACTATCTGTATCGTAATGCAGCAGCGGTTCGTGATATGGACTATTTAATATTGGATTATCGGATGCCATGATTTTAGAAATTAGTTTTCAAACTTTGATGGTTGAAAATTTGGTGCTGCTTCTGTTTGCAAAGTAAATTTATTTAGGAAACTATTTTTACAAAAAAGTTGGGCAATTTTATTTTGTTGTTCACAAAGCAAAGTGGAAAGGGCTTTTATTAAAAACCATGTCAAAAAAAAGACACTTAGTATTCCTGATTTACACGGAATTGATATTGGGTAAAGGAGATAGATTTTAGAGAGAAAAGATAAAAAACATTAAAAAAAGGAGAAAGTGGTGAAAATTTTGGCGTCGAAAATTTTTTTGGCAAAAAATCGCCACACAAAAATTTGCTTGAAGTGCTTACCAATAAAGGATTTGAAGTGATTTTCATGCAAATAAGTTTAGGCTGCTTTAGATTTTTTTGACCAATCTACTTTTTTCGCTCTACCAAATTTTTGCATCGGAATAATTTCATCGTGCAACTGTTTTACTACTTCAATTACTTTTTGAGGTCGAACAGCATTGCCAATTATTCTTTGACTTGTTCTGAAAAAAATTTTACCTTCTTCATCAGGGTAGGCTTTGTAATAACTGTTGCGAAAATTGTAATCACGTTTGAGCAACACTTTTACAATTTCTTCGTGTGGAATGGTTTTGATGTAACCCAGCTTTTCCATTTTGGCTTTGAGCACTGTTGCCTTTGTTTTGCTACATCCCAAAATTTTAGCAATAGCCAAATTGCTCAACCCATAGTAAGGTGGTTTTTCATAAACCACTTTTTTCTTGTCTTTGCGTTTTAACGCTTTTTGATTAACGATTGCACTTGGAGTCCAATTTAAAGAAGTGCCAGAAGGAGTAACTACTTGTAGTGTAACATCAGTTTTCTTGGTTACGGTATTTATCCCCTTCTGCACGACTTCAAAATATAGTTTTTGGCTTCTGATGTCTTTATTGAGAACAACAGCAGCCATGAAAGCCTGAACATTTTGCAAAGCAGATTTTTCAAAAAGCACTACTTCATTTTTTTTGATGCCCTGTAGCTTTTTGATGTTATCGAAATTGCGTAAAAAATAGTTTTCGGTAAATGGATTGAAACCAACCCAATTTAGTTTTAAAAGTTTACGAAAATGAAGATTGAACGTATTGTGAGATTTATAGCCTAAATCTTTTTGAATGGTTTTGTAAAAATCAGATTGCTTATTGAAAATACTGCCAGTTTCAAATTTCAAGTGCATATAAATTTGAAAAGACTTTTCTAACTTATGCTTTAACACATAAGCCGCTAATTCGGATGGAATATGCTGGTACGTTTTTTTGTTTTGAACTGGCATTGCTTCTTTTCAAATTTATTTGGACTTGGATTTAGTGAGCATAGTATTTACATCGCAGCCGCTATAAAAAATTGTACCTCCAATTTTTGTAAAGGGCAGTTGCCCGTTAATTCGGAGATTTTGCAAAGTGCCAGGAGAGATGTT
>CAIQHW010000069.1 GCA_903871715.1 uncultured bacterium | reverse complement strand
GAATGCAGCCGATACCATTCAACATTTTTTTTTGCCTTAATTAAGGGCAATACTATTCCATTTTGCTAAAGTAAAACAAACTTGTCAATAACTATTTTTCCACCCGAAAAAAGTTGATAACAAACGCAGAAAAAAAAAAATAGAAGTTATATTTGTGAGCTTGCAGAAACAAAACGAAACATATCAAGTCAAAATACCCAAAGCATTTTTGAGTGCGCTCGTCCAAAGGCGCATGAAAGTAAATGTCTATGAACGCCACAATTTACTGAAAGATTATTCCTATTTCTTTTTGCTGAAAAGCCTTACAGATAGCGGAACACTGCACGATTTTGACAACCAAAAACCATTTTTAAGAAAGTATTTTAAAGTAACCAGGAACACGTTTACAAAAATCATTTTGCGATTGATGGAGCTGCACCTGGTGAAGCTCGAGCAAAACAATTTGCACCTGGCAAATTTTGAATTGGCAGCCGAAAAATTAGGCATTGAATTTAAACCAAACTATTTTACCCTAAATTATAACGTAACCGACAACCAAACTATTTACTACTTATTGTTTGCTCTTGAAATTGGTGAAAATCAATTCAAACAAAAAATTGCAGTAGCTAAAAAGAGGGGCTTTAATTCCAGCCTGCAAGACAGGCTTAATAGCGCATTGAGCGATGTAAGCGGTATTTCAAAAATCGAAATTGCAAAACTTTCTTTTGATGAATTTACCAAGTTGCTCATGCTGTGGCAGAAACAAAGTTTCACCATTGGGACAGCTCACTTTTTAGCACTGCATACTTTAAGAGTAGATTGTAACAGAAGCCTACAAACTTTGCGGCAAGATTGGTTTGTAAAAGATTTTCGCACTGCCACTTATATCAAAAGAAAGCTGCAAAAATTGAAGATTATTACGCTCGAAAAAAGCGAAATTATTTTTAGTGATTGTGGCAACAGAATGATAAATGTGAGCAAGCAACACTGCGATATTTACAACCGACACACCAAACAACGTGGCTTTCGTTTTGTTGATCAGTTGCACTTAAACATTTCTTTCACCATGTAAAAAAACTTTTGTAACTTTTTTAGCTTTCAAAAATTGTATTCCACAGAGTGGCTTAATCAATTATGTTGAGAGTATCCTATGAATATTCTATAAGTATCCTATCAATATTTTATAAGTGGAAACGCCTAAAAAATTGACGAAAAAAATTCGACAAATTAACCAGTTCAAAACCAAAAACAATTTAACAAACACGATAAAAATCGCTTGCAAATGACAATCAAAAAAACAGTTTTTACCAAAGCGGATGAAGCAAAAGGCTATCCGTTTTTTTCATTGAGTTTATGGAGTGCTTGGATAATTTACAAAAACAATCCGCACAAAAATTACACCCGGTGGAGTATCGAAACCACCACAACAATTTCACAAATTTTGGGAGGCTACAAAACAGAAATTGATTTGGATAGAGAAAAGGGATTTAACGATTTAAAAATGATGTTAGAAAAAAGTTGTGATAAAATTTTGAAAGCTCGAATTTATCCTAACCGAAATTTTGTAAAACAAACTTTGCACCCATTTTATTTTGAAATTTCAAACGGAATTATTTTGCAAAATCTTACACCTTCAAAATTTCAGATTGATATTTTTCAAACAAAAATTTTAGACAAAACGGCGATTCAAATTGTGGGATTTAATGGCAAAGAATTTTTGTAAAAGCTAACGTTTTGCGTATTGCTGACGTTGCCAATTTAGAAGCACAAATGTTTAATTTAAAATAAAAAGTTGATATGGAATACAAAGTTCAAATTACAGACGAAGCTGGCAATGTTCAGCAATACGTTGTTAGCCGTAGTTCTTCTTCCGAAGATAAAAGTTTGAATGACTTCATTTTAGAAGCATTACGAATTTCAGAAGATAAACGAAAGCTACCACTTAAAACACAATGTCCAAACGGATTAGAAGTTTATCCTTCAATTAAAATGAAGTTTGAAAACTATGGCAGTCCGATACTTGGCGATAAAATAGAAGCGATGCACATTACGTGGCGTGATTAGAATTACGGCTAACAGTCGTGTTTGTGAAGTTTTTGAGGAACGAAAAAATTTTTCAAACACTTTGTTAGCTTTTTTTGGCACAATAGTTGATTTAGGTAAGTTATTATTTAACAATTAAAATCGCTTGCAAATGACTTATGTAATTCAACATTTAGAGAGTAAACAGTATTTAACCGATTATCATAATGGTAAAGGTAGTTTAACAAACACAGTAAAAGATTGGACTAAAGATGTAGATGATGCAATGCAATGGACTAACAAGCCTATTGCTACTTTAGCATCGTTCGATTTATTAAGTGTTGCGCAAATAATCAAAATAGATTAAAAGGGAAATTTCAAAAAAAATCCGAACATTTGTTCGGATTTTTTTTTGTCAAAAAGTTTTTCTATCTTGCAAAAATCAATTTTACAAAAATGAAAACAATACTACTTTTTTTAAAATAAATTTTGGAAAATGAAAAACTTTATCGTAGTTTTCGCACCCAATGGAATTGATAAATTTTGTTGCGCAAAAATTACTGGCGAAAATTTGATTGATGCAGCAATAATTTTTGAAAGAGAAAACAACGGCGCTACAATTATTCAACTCACTTTAATTTCTTAAAATGGCAAAAGCAAAAAATGAAAAATATAAATTCAATGAAGAAGATGAAACCACCATCATTGAATTTAAAAACGAGCAAAAAACTTTAGCAGAATTAAAATTAGTGTACAATTTTTTTTGCGACCATCCAGACGCAGATTTAATGCACTTAATGAAAGAAATGAAAAAAGTGATTGATGCAAATGAGTAAAGAAAAAACATTTGTTCCTGCTATTATTATGACGCTTATATTTATTGGCTTAAATGTTTATGCCAATGTTTTCAATACTTTCAAAGACTTACAATATAAATTTACAGGTTTAAAATTCAGCCTGGCGCAAAGCATGGAAAGTGGTTTGCAAGATTTATTTTTCACCATTAATTTAGTGCTTACAAATAATCATGCCACTACTATTTTTATTCAAGCAATTAATTTTGATGTAAAATATAATGGTGTAAAAATTGCACGAGTGGAGCAAAACAGTGGTATTAATATTGCACCAAAACAAACTACTGTTTCAATTTTAAATATCGAAGTGCAAACCGATAGTTTGCCGCAAACCATTAAAAGCGCACTGGCGCAAATTGTGCAAGGTAATGCAAAATTTCAATTGGTTTTTGATGGTACGATTTCAACAGAATTAGGCACTATTCCTTTAAAACAAAATTTAAACATTGGAGGCTAATTTTAAAAATACAATTGAAAAAGTGGATGCCACCAATGGCGATATAATTCGCACACTGGAAAAAAATTTTCCTGCTGCATTTCGACAAACAAAAGATTTTGCAAAAAGGTTTGATGCACCAACGATTGAAGAAGTAGCAGAAAATGTTTGGAATTTTTTAAAAGAAAATATGCACTACCAAGCGGATGGCAGCGAGCATCAAAAAATTAGATTGCCAGCAAGATTATTATCAGATAAAATTGGAGATTGCAAAAGTTTTGCTTTATTTGCAGCGTCAATTTTAGCACACTACACCGAAACAGGTTTTAGATATTCGAGTTATCGCAATGATCCAACGCCTACACACGTTTATGCCATTGCTAAAGATGAACAAGGCAACACCATTATTATTGATGGAGTGTGGCACACATTCAATGACGAAAAAGATTTTAAACACCATAAAGACCACTGGATGAAAATATCTACATTAAGCGGCACTGCAAACTCAACCGAAGTACCAAAAATTGCAATTGATGAATACACCTATCATTCATTAGACTCATGGGAAAAAGTATTAAAGGCCAGCCCAAAAGGAAGTGCAGGTTTTAAAGAGGCTACCAAGCACGTCAATGAAATTTTATCCAACATTGGACTGGATAAAAAAGGAATTAAAAGAGCACAAAGCATGGCAGGAATTGGCAAACACCACTGGTGGGAAAAATACACCGACAAAGTTCATTCAGTTTTAAAAGGTGCGTGGCATATGGGAAAACATTTAGAGCCACATGTATCCGCTATGCGAAATGCTTTTTTAGGATTAGTAGATATTAATTATAGAGGCTTTGGTTCACGAATAACCGAACAAATTCAAACAGGCAACACAGACGAATTAAAAAAGTTGTGGGAAGATAGATTTGGCGGCAATTTTGATAGATTAGTAAATGCAGCCAGGCGTGGCGCAAAACACAAACCTTTTTTGGGCAGACCAAAAAGAATAAAAGGAACTGAAGAAGCCATCGGATTTGCACCAGCATTAATTCCAGCAATTTTAGCAACCGCAGCACCGTTACTTGCTTTGATTGCAAAATTAATTCCAGCAGGTCAATCAGTTGATGATGCAGGAGAACCAGACCCAAACTCACCAAACGAAGATGCTGGATTTGGGGATGAAGTTCCAAGAAATACCAGAGAACCATTATCTTTGTTTAAAACAATTTTAGAAGATGGCAAACCAGTGATAAAAGAAATTGCACAGTTATTTAATCCACAAGACCAATCAGGTGCAACAGATTTGCACAACACGACACCAGCAGCAAAAGAAAGTGGTATTTCTCCATTGGTTGGTTTTGGAATTGCTGGCACATTGTTTTTTTTATTAAAAAAGAAAAAATAAAAATTTTAACAAACAAACAAAACAAAACATGGCAAAACGTAAGCACAAAAGCGCACACCACCGCACACACAGACGAAGAAGACACCATTCTGGTATGAATGGAATTAGTATGAATACACTAATGCCTACATTAATTCAAGTAGGCGAAGGAGCAGCAGGAGCCATTGCCGCCAGTTTTTTATTAGGCGATAAAAGCCCACTGGCTAATTTTATGGCAGATAAACCAAGCATGAAACCATTGTTATTAATGGGTGCTGGCGTTACTTTAGCTTTAACCATGAAAAACCCACACATTAAAGCAGTAGCTTTAGGTGTCGCAACATTTAGCAGTGTGCAACTTGCTAAACATGCTATTCCTGGCATTGGTGATTTAATGATTGGCGATTTGGATGGAATGATGGAAAATTTAATGATTGGCAAAATAACCGAACCTATGATGATTGGTGGCGGTGAAGAAATGCCAGCAACGATTGTTATCCATGACCAAGTGATGGAGGGAAACGAGTTTGAATAAACAATTTTGGATTTATTAATCACTAAAAACATAACAACATGAAATTTAACACATCAGAAGGCGGTTTGCTTAGACAAGCAGCGGCCCATCAAAGAGCAGCCCACCACGGAGCAGCCCAACACGTTTTCCCGAAATCAATGAACCGCACAGCGCAAATCATTGAAGAAGTATTTAACGCCACTGGCATTAGAGCAGCGCAAGGCTTTTTGCGGCTCGATGTGCTTTTAGGAACCAACGGACAATACACTTTTCAAATTAATCAAGCTAATTCAACGCCTGGTGCTAACGTAACAGAAACGAGAGTTAGACAAGCGGATAGCTTTATTGCTACCTCTTATGGATTTTTCTTGAAAAGAATTGCAGCAGCAACACCATCAGCACCGACCCAAGCGGAAGACGCTGTGTGTCAGTTGTACACGTTTCCAGACAACGTAATTTTCCCAGGTAGCGAAAGCACGAATTTAGAAGCCATCTATAATTCTACTTTGCAAATCATCATCGGCAACCAAATTGTGGTGCAAGGTTATGACTTAATGCAAAACAGGAGAGTTGGCATGGCGCAACAAGGCTTGCAAGCATCGCAACAAGCAGCAGCAGTTGGAACGGCTGGAGCTTACCAACGTAGCCAATGGGATGGCAGCGAATATGGTTTCGCACCATTACACCAGGCGTTTGCATTTAATGGACAAAACAACCAAAACATCACATTGAATTTGCCTACGGCAATCAATTGTGCTGCGGCTGGAAATTTTGTAAATTATGCCACTATTATTTTACGTGGTGTGTTAGCCATCAACGGCAGTGATAAGATTAAAGACAAAAGTTTTTCATCTTTCATTTCTAAAGCCTAATTTTCAAAAACAACAATTAAAGGTGCGCTCATCCTGGCGCACCTTTTTAAAACAAAAACATTATGTACGGAATACCAGTTTATTTATTTACACTTGGCATTGAATTACAACTTAATTCGATTGCACAAGGAACAATCATACAATTTCCCGATAATCCCATTTTGCGTGAACCAAACATTTTAATTCATAGCGTAGAAAGTTATGTAAATACTACCACAGGTTTAACCAAAACGCCAGGTGGTTTAACTGTTATTTCACAAAATGGAGGCACTGGATTATTGATTAATTTTGTGGATGATAAAAACCAAAATAGAATCTTTAATCATCCCTATATGGCGTTTAATGCACCATCCAATAATGGTGTGCCAAGAGAAGTTTCACCATTTAGAATGGTGATGCAAAAAAGTTCTGTGCAAGTGGTGGATGGAACAAATTTAACTGCTGGGCAAGGAATTTATTTAGTGTTTAATTATAGCACGTTAGCATTGCGCAATGAGCATAAAAAATGAAAAAAATAATTTTACCAGTAGAGGAAAAAAACCTACAAAATTTTCCTCGAATTTATTTTCAAAAACAAATTGTTTGTGTGATACCAACAACCGCACAAGCAGGACAATTATTTTATTTTAACCCCGATGGAAACATTGATAATTCGATTGTTTTAGGTCTTCAATTTTTACCACAAGACAACGTAGGTAGCAAAACTTATTTTTTGGTAAATAACAATGCGTTACCGCCTAACTCAAAACAATCTCCCAATGCTGACGCTTCTTATACCTTAATTACTTTAAAAAACAAAAAAGACGAAGCAATAGTGCAAGATTATCCAGTGAATGGATTAGCTAATGTAGTAAACGCCAACGTAAACAGAGTGGTGAGATATCACACTGAAATTTGTTTGAAAAAATGTTTTTTACAATGGCAAGGAAACGCACCAGCCCAAAACCTTTATTTTTACTTTTCAATATTTTACAAACCCAAAAATTAAAATGGCTCTTACATCACTTGCATATGTAGAACAAGCCATGAGAGATAATAATTTCGTGTGCTGGATTGTAAAATCAGATAATCAAACCCTGGGCAAAAACAACGATAAAGAAATTGATTTAGAAAGAAGCATCCAGGCGATGAAAGATTGTGTAAACAATCAAACTGGAGGCATTTTAACCGTAAACATTTCATGTTTAACAGGCAAAGAAAAAAATCAAGGCGGCTCATTAGTAGATAAAAACTTTAGTTATTCTGTAAGAGCAAAAGAAGCTGCACCCATTGGCAGTAATTCGGAAACAATGGATAATACAACCATTGCAGGATTGTATGAAACGATTGCGAAACAAAAATATGAAAATGAAATTGCCACATTAAAAGCTAAAATTGTAGAGCTTGAAGAAGAATTAGAAAATGGCGAAGAAGAAGAAGAGGGCAATAGTATTATAGCAGGTATTTTTAAAGAAGTTCAGCCCTATATTAAACCAATGATAGGAAAGTTTTTAGGTGGTGCAATGCCGCTTCAAACACCATCATCACCCATTGGCAACATTGACAACGAACCTGCACCAGGTGAACAACAAAAAGCCACTGAAGAACAAAAAGAACAACGCATCAAATGTGCGAATGGTGCAAACAGAATTTTAAAAGTAGATGAATATTTTGGTGATAGAGTTTTACAATTAGCCTGGTTAGTTGAAAACGATAAAGCCAGTTATGATATGGCTTGCAATTTATTAAATGGCATGGCTGCAAAATTACAATAACAATGTACGAAATTGGCGAACTTACTGATACTTCCATCCCTGACATTAATTTAGGCGGTACACTGTATTCATTAGACCAACTTTTGGATAAAAGTTTGTTAGCCACAACTACTGTTCAAACTTATTTTATCCCAAAAGAAAGTGCAACAAACAAGGCGTATGTAATTGGTCCAAACCAAACCATTGGACAAATATATGGTTGGGTTGGCGGCTTTGATGCAGCAGGAAATTTAGATGGTTCTATTTGGTTAATGTTCTATCCTAAAAATGGCGATGCCACAACAGCCATACAAATCAACGACCCAAAAAGTTTTTATTACTGGAAAGTGAAAAACGGAACTGGCGTAAGTGCGCAAGCTCTCAATCAACAAGGAGCATTGTCAGTGCCGCAACAAGTAGCCGAAGCTGCTGCAAAAAAAGCAAACGAGAGCATGGATATTTTTGATAAAATAGGTGTTATTTTAAAAACTTATGGTCCCTGGTTGATTGGTGGTGCTGTGGTATTAACAGCCGCAAAATTTATTCCTTTACCAAAACGAAACAATTAAAAAATGGCAGCAAATTCAACATTTACAAAGATTATTGCAGAAGCAAAACGAATGCGAAAAGCACACCCAAAAAAGTTTGCCAAATGGACTGATTATGTGAAAGCTGCATCAAAAAATGTAAAGCCAACAAAAAAAGCAGCAAAGAAAAAACCAGTAAGAGGCTATACCGTTCTTGAGCAAGGCGAAAGCAAAGCACCAAGAAAAAAAATATTGGTGCAACGTGAACCCGATGGAACATTTAGAAACTTTAAAACAATTAATGGAATAATCAACGCAGGCAAAACTATGTTGATTGAAAAATTAGGAAAGTTGGAAGCTCGAAAATATGCAGCTGCAAAAGCAGTTGATAAAAGAAAAATCTCAAAAGAAATTACTGAAGTAAAAAAACATTTGCGCCGATTTATTTAAAACAACATGGCTGATTTTTCGATTGCATATCCGCTTACAATAGCCAATGAAGGCGGCTATGGCATTGACAACAATGGCGCAGAAGTATATCGTGGCATAAATAGATTATTCAATCCAACCTGGCAAGGATGGAATGTAATTGATGCGATAAAAAAAAACTACGCCTACAAAAATAATTGGACTGATGCAAGAGCTGATGCGTATGTACAACCTTATGTAAAACAAAATTACTGGCAACCTATTCAAGCCGATAAAATTTTAAACCAGCCATTCGCAAATTTGTTGTTCGATTTTTTTTATGAAAGTGGAGCAAACGCAGTAAAAGAATTGCAAAAAGAATTGGGCTTCACTGGTGCTGATGTAGATGGTATTTTAGGGCGCAATACTTTAGCCGCATTAAACACACAACTACAAACAAACGGCGAAAATTTGTACAACAATTTTTACAACGATAGATACAATTTTACACAAGCACTGGTGCCAAAAATTATTTCTCAAAACGATTGGGCAAGCATCGAAAAAAGAATTGAAAATTATGCTAATGCATTTGTAGATGAAATTTTAAAAACAGCAGATGCAGCAGGCAACACAGTTAAAAGCACTGTAAAAAAAAATCCTTTTACTATTATTTTAAGAATTACTTTTGGCGTAATTATTTTAAACGAAATTTTTAAAACAAAACAACATGGCTGATAAAAAAAAGTTTCGATACTTTACCCAAGTGCTTGGCTTTAATAAAGCTGGCACATTCATTCCTACATTAAGTGCCGATATTACTTTTTCAAACATAGGCACAACAGTAGTAACAGTAGACCAAGTTCCTTTAAATTTTGGCGATAGCATGACCGATAGTGCCTTTGGTGATGAATTAAATGTTACGCACTACACCATTGTTTTTGCCGATAATGTAGATTGCCAACTTATTGTAAAAGAAAAAATTTACCAAAACGATTAAATTATGGGCTCAACTATTCGTAAAAACAGTCCAACCGTAGCAGTTCTCGATGGTAGTACAACGCAAAAACAATTAACAGTAGATGGTAGTGGTTATTTAGAAATTGCTATTGAAAATTCTATACCATTAAACGGTACTACGTCTTTTTACGATGATAGCGGAGTTCCAACATTAGCAGCCGCATTAACAGATGACAGTCCTGGATCCCGCACATTAGGAACAGAACAAGCAGTTTTAATTGCAGCATTTAATGAAATCAATACATCATATAGATATGTAAGGCAAAACAACACCGATGGATTATTGAATGGCGGTATTACCATATCACAAGGGGATTTTAATATAAAGTCCGCCTCTGCAACAAACCCAACAGGTGCAATTAATGCTGCATTTTTATCCATATTTTCAGATGGTACCCCAATTTCAATTTACAGTATAAAAGACATAAACTGCATTCCTAATAATGCTGCCTATTCTAATTTTACTTGTACGATAGTTTATGAGATTATAAGATAGTAAAAAATAAATTTGGTAGTTTGGCATTGTTGTTGTTTCTTTGCAAAATCGCTTGCAATGATAACAAACCACAACATACTAACTACTGTTAAAAATACTACCGTAAAAGGTATGTTTTTGTTTCACCTGCAAGCGAAACAAAGAAAGAGCCGAACAATTTATTTGTTTGGCTTTTTTTATTTTTTAACAATCAAAATTTTAATCGCTTGCAAACCACAAACAAAAAAATCGTTTCCTTTCCCGGGCTTTCACAAAGTGAAAGCAAAAATCTTTTCATTGATGCAATTTGTTTCGCAATAATTTGTGCCACACTTTTTGCAGCTTCAATTTATTTTTCAAACCTTTAAAACAAAAAAAGAATGACACCACACATGGACAAATCCGATGCACAAAAAACAGAAATCAATTTGCTTTCTTCATCAAAAATTATTTCAGAAATAATTATAAGAATGGAGCAACAAAAAGACAAAGATTTTTTTGAAGTAGAAATTTCAGCATTGAAAAATGTTGTTGAATTGCTCACAGAAATCCGAAAAAAAAATTTCGATAGTTTGGCAGAATGGGCAAGTTTTAAAGACAAAAATTTTATGGCATGAAAAAAGAAAATTACAAAATAGTTCGTGATGCTTTTGGCACTTGGGCGATTGTAAAAATTGCCATCAACAAAGCTGTATTTGTTTGCGATAATTTGGAGCAGGCTCGAAAAATTTTTAACAACAAAAAACTATTTCAATGATTAAACTATTTTGCAACATTGATGAAATTCGATTTCTAATTTCATGGCTCGGCGTGATGGATAATTGCGCAACCTTTCATCCATTGATGGTGGCGCAGTTGCCACATTTTTATGCGCAGCAAAAAATAATTTTGTCAGAAATTTATTTGAAAATTCACAAAGCAGAATTTAATTGGGCTTTTAAACGACCGAAAAAAATGAAAATTTCTTTGTCGAAATTGCAAGCTATTTCTTTGCACGAATTTATAAGATGCTATCCAATTAGTGCCAGCGCACCAGGAATAAATTTTGTGAGAAATTATTTACTTAACCAATTAAACAACCAACTGCAATGATTTACTTAACAAGCGGAATAAAAGAAAAAGTTTTTTGGTGGGCTTTATTTGCATTGCCCAATGGAATGCAGCCGATACCATTCAACATTTTTTTTTGCCTTAATTAAGGGCAATACTATTCCATTTTGCTAAAGTAAAACAAACTTGTCAATAACTATTTTTCCACCCGAAAAAAGTTGATAACAAACGCAGAAAAAAAAAAAT
>CAIQHW010000068.1 GCA_903871715.1 uncultured bacterium | reverse complement strand
CAGGGCTAGTTAATAAAGTTTCAATCGTGCCCCGTTCTTTTTCGCCAGTAAATAAATCAACGGTCAACATCATGCAACCCATGAAAGAATACAAGATAAAAATGTAGGGTAAAAAACCACCAAAATATTTTCCAAAAACTTCTTGCGTAGAAGCAATATCATGTTCTTCAATTTTAAAAGGCGTAATTTTTTCTTCGCTCAAATTCAAGCGCAGCAATCGTTGCTGCACCAACGGCATTTTTATGATTTCTAATTTCGAAATCAATCTGTTTTTGAAAACATCATCTTTCGAGTTGTAAAAAATAGCCACTTTTGATGTTAAATTGCTGTCCATTCTTGCACTAAAATCAGCACTTGTAAACAAGCCTGCATCAGCTTTTTCGGCTTTTATACTGTCTTTTATTTGCTGAATATTGTTGCAAAAACTAACCTTAATCATCGAATCATTTTGCAAACTTTTTTCCAACACATTGCCTTTGTTATCATTGAGCCATAACAACCGCATTACCTTTTGGTCGTTGTGTTCGCCCACCAACACTTGCACTTTTATAATCACAAAAAGTATGAATGGCATTAACAAAGTTGGAATCAAAATAGTGGTTCGCAAGGTGCGTTTATCGCGAAGCACATCCAACAATTCTTTTTTGTAAACGATAAATATTTTTTTCATTTTCTGGTTTTGTAATGTTGTTTTAATTTTTTTGCACAGTTTCAATAAATGCTTCGGTAAGGCTGTGAGAGCCATGTTCGGCTCTAAATTTTTCCATCGTGTCGTTAAACAAAATTTTTCCGTTGTGCATAATTGCCAAATCATCACACAGCAAATTCACCTCTTCCATAATGTGCGATGAAAAAATTACGGTTTTATTTTGTGCTTTGCATTGCCTAATTAATTCGATAATGTTGGCTGCCGTAATCACATCCAAGCCCGATGTAGGCTCATCAAACACCACCACTTCGGGGTTGTGAATCATGGTCCGCACAATCGAAACTTTTTGTTTCATGCCCGTGCTCAACGTGCCAATGCGCTTGTTGGCAAATTCGTGCACACCTAATAATGTAAACAATTCATCTTTTCTTTTTTGAAAAGTGGCATCATCCAATCCATTTAAATCGGCAAAATATTTCACCATTTCATTGGGCGTTAATCGAGCATACAAACCTGTGGAACCAGTCAGGAAGCCAATTTTGCTGCGCACTTCAGTCGGAAATTCTTCTACATCTAAATTTGCTACAATGATTTTTCCGCTGCTTGGTTTTAGTAAAGTTGAAATCATGCGCAGCGCAGTTGTTTTGCCTGCCCCGTTTGGTCCCAGCAATGAAAAAATTCTACCAGGCTTACATTCAAAACTGATATTGTCCACCGAATTAGTTCTGGTGGGCATTTCAGCCGCTTCCGATTTTTTTTTGAAAAAGAAATTATTTTTTGCAGGAAATATTTTTACAAGATTTTGAACTGAAATCATTTTTGAAAAAATTTAGAAGTGGGAAAATAGAAAAGATTTTTTTAACCATTTCTACTTTGCCCTATTTTTGATTTCTTTTGCAATCTTAAATCATCCATAAAAAATCATTCATGATAAAAACCATCACCGTTTGCGGCGCAGGCACAATGGGCGCAGGCATTGCTCAATTGGCTGCACAAGCAGGTTTCAACACTTTTTTGTTCGATATTAATCCAGCTATTTTGGCGCAAGCAAAAATTGGTATCGAGAAAAATTTGAGTGTGGCTGTGGAGAAAAATAAATTATCAGCCGAAGAAAAAACGGTAACACTTTCACGATTAAAATTTGAAAGCGATTTGCAAAATTGCAAATGCGACATGGCGATTGAAGCCATTGTGGAACGATTAGACATCAAGCAAAAATTGTTTTCACAATTAGCAGAAATAAATGGCGATGAAACCATTTTAGCCAGCAACACTTCATCGTTATCCATCACTCAAATAGCTGCTGGTATTGCATTTCCGGGCAGAGTGGTGGGCATGCACTTTTTTAATCCAGCACATTTAATGAAGTTGGTTGAGGTAATTAGCGGTGTGGCAACCGAAGAAAAAATTGCTATCGAAACAAAATCTGTTGCTGAAAAAATGGGCAAAACTGTGGTGATGGCAAAAGATGCTCCAGGATTTATTGTGAACCGAGTAGCTCGACATTTTTATGTAGAAAGTTTGAAAATAAAAGAAGAAAATGTGGCTGAAATACCTGTAATAGATAGCCTTTTAGAGAACGCTGGTTTTAAAATGGGTGCTTTTAAATTGATGGATTTAATTGGCAACGATATTAATTATGCGGTTACCGAATCGTTGTTTAATGCATTTTATTTCGACCCAAAATTTCGCCCAAGCCGCATTCAACAGCAAAAAGTTTTAGCTGGTCATTTGGGTAAAAAAACTGGCAAAGGACATTTTTCTTTTCTTCATTGGTGTGAACGATTACAAAACCCCTGTCCCCTTTTTCTCTCCTCTCCCACGGAGGGGTGTTCAATAGTAGTTCGCATAGCGCTTGGTGCTTCCTTCGTGACGCGTCCGAATGCGTGCTGCTGCT
>CAIQHW010000067.1 GCA_903871715.1 uncultured bacterium | reverse complement strand
GAGTGAAGTAATTTTTTATTGTAAAACCAATAAAAATTCCCATCGCACATTTTATAATTATAGGAATAATAAGTGGTTGGAATAATTCTTAAATGAAGCTCTAAAGCAGAGTCGCAGCCTAAGTAATTTTTAGTGGTATCATAATAAACACCAGTTGATGAATAATTCTTTCCATTCATGGTATAGGAATGCGCCCCACAATAAGTTTTAGAAATAATAGAATCGCTTGTTTTTAAAACGATTAAATTCAATGAAATTATTGAATCGCAACCTGATAAACCTTTAAAGGTGTCACTGTATAAGCCGCTTTGGGAAAGTATCTTATTGTTAAAAAGAAAGGGTGTATTAGAAGAACAAATGGTTTTTGAAAAGAAAGAGTCGGGTTGAGCAATGAGATGAAAGTTAAAAACGTTAATAGAATCGCATCCCGATAAAGTTGGAAAAGTATCACTGTAAACTCCTGATTTGGTGATAAGTTGGTTATCAAAATAATATGGATTTTCTTTACACGAAATAATGTTATGACTAAGAGTAATTGGGAAGCCACATTTTACCTTGATTTTGACTTCTGCTGAACTACAAATATTAGTGCTTCCACTTGTAAAACATGAGGTATAAATAAATGAATCGAGGCCTAAAAAAGTATTGTTCGGTGTATAAATCAATTTTCCATTTGCCCCTCGAATAAGGCTGCCATATTGAGGTTGAGTGAATGTTAATGTAATCGCAGCATTGTAATTAGGCGTATCATTTTTCAACACATCTAATGTATCATTCATTACATTGGTATACAAAACAAAGTTATCATTTATGCATTTATTAGAAGGTAAATCGACAGTGATAGGAAAAGAAATGGTGTCATTGCAGGCTAATGAATCACCCGTTGTTTCAAAATTTGTTAGCGTTACGGATATAATATTATTGTAGGAATAACTGCCAGCAGCAATGTTCAAAACATTACTATAAGTGAATGCTGGTCCTGAATTGGCAAAGTTGAAATAATTTCGACTGCGATTAAAAGAGTCCAATAAATAATTATTAAGCAAAAAATAATTAGCTGAATAATAGCCCCAATTTTTTGTTGGTCCATACCATCCAAAATAATTTTGATAATTATCTACAACAGTTAAAATATTGCCTTGTACATTTTCGGTTAAAACATTTCGATGAAAATTTTTCGAATAATCACAAAAAGAAACACCAACAAATACATAAATATTTTGAGTATTGAAAAGACCTGAAACCTTATCAAATATAGCATATTGAAGTGTATCAACACCTGTAAAATTTAAATTTGGCGTATAAAAAACAGAGTCGGAATTTGTTAAAATTAATGGTTGCACATTTTGAATAGTAGAATTATTAGACTTTAGAAAGCTTACCTGAGAAGGAAAGTTTGAAACTGAATCGTTCGTAAAAGGATGAATAATATTGGCATTACTCCCACTTTGAAAAAAATACACATCTCTTGTTAAAAAATTTTGAGCGCTAATCAATTGCGAGCAGCCAATAATTAAAACCAATACCAAAAATGTGATTTGAAATTTCATAAAAAATATTGAAGTATAAAAGTAGCTACAACACTTATAAGACAATAATTCAGCGGCTTTTGTTGCATACGAAATATTCAACTCAATGTTGTGGGTAAATGAAAAATGACTACAACCAGTTTTTGATTTCAAAATCATTTTGCGCCACCCAAGTTCCTTTTTTATTTTGCTGCATCCATTTAGCTAAATATTCCTGCTCGGTTTGTAATGATGTAGGAATAAAAATCGCTGTTCGATTTATCGTCTGCAAATCCATAATAGTACTGTATCCGCTGCGGCAAATAATTTTTTTTGCGCCCATCATCATGCCACAAAGTTGTGCAGCATTGGCTGTTGGGAAATAATTTACAATCGTTGGCATTGGCTGCAAGTCCTTATCAGTGGTATATTTTCCACCAACGATGATTACTTTTTTTGAACAATTTTCAATTTCAAAAAGTTGCTGCAAAATTTTTTCTTCGAGCAAAGTTCGTTGTGGTTCAGGTCCTGAAATTAAAATCAACAAATCCGATTCTACAATTTTTGCTTCGTATTTCAATTTTTCAAATCGGCTCAAAGGCTCAATAAATATGGTATTGGGCAATAATTTTTGATGGTGCGATAAATCACCACTTAAATTATTTCGTATGTTTTCAAAATCTGGAATCCAACATTGGTCAAATTTTTTTATCCATTGCTCTAAGATTTTTTTGGTGAATGGTTGTAGAAACCTCCAGCCGTTGGGCATTTGCAAGGTGAGTTGATGCGTAATTAAAATACAATCGCATTTTTTTGAAAACAAACCATAGCGATTATCAGAAATCACTACGTCAAATTTTTGCTGCGTAATTAAATTTTGCAGCCATCGGTTTTCTTTTTTTATCGAAGAAATTATTTTTGGCAATTGCTTTAAAATAAGCCACCAAAGCCATTTGGAGTTGGTGGAATAACGAATGTTATAATTGAATAAATTTACAAACTCCACATCAGGGAATTCATTTTTAAGCAAAATTTTGATTGCTCCATCAGCCGCTATTATAACTTTGTTTTCATTTTTCAACAACGCATCAATCACAGGCACACATCTCGAAGCATGCCCCAAACCCCAATCTAATGGTGCAACCAAAACTTTTTTATGAGAAAATTCAATTTTCAATTTTAATAAACAACAAACAAATTAAGGTGATAAATAAAGCAAATTGTTAGCCAATTCAATTTTAATTTCGCCAAAATAAAAATGAACAAACTTTATC
Organism: uncultured bacterium; assembly: GCA_903871715.1. Taxonomy (GTDB): domain Bacteria; phylum Bacteroidota; class Bacteroidia; order Chitinophagales; family CAIODY01; genus CAIODY01. The sequence continues at coordinate 1,323 of CAIQHW010000067.1, read as the reverse complement.
AATATTGGCAAAAAATTCCAAAAATATTTCGCAACGAATATATTGCAGCCCTCGCTGCATTTGTAGTTTGGTTACTTTTTTTCGACCATAATAATATTTTCAATCAACTGCAAACCCGAAGTGAGTTGCGAAAATTAAATCAACAACGCCGATTTTACAAAAACGAAATTGCCAACATTAATCAAACCAAAGAAGCTTTGTTTACGCAGCCCGCCAGCTTAGAGCGCTTTGCTCGTGAGCACTATTTGATGAAAAAAGATAGGGAGGATATTTTCGTTATCGAAAAAGATACAGTAAGTAAATAAGTAAAAAGCTTGGCAATTTTTTATCCCAAAATCTGCTGTGAATGATTTTCAGTATCCACCTCGTCAATCACTTTTTCAATCATTCCTTTTTCATCAATAATAAAAGTGGTACGATTGGTGCCCATATATTTTCTACCAAACATCATTTTTTCGCCCCACACATCGTATAGTTTGTTTAATGCCAAATCAGTATCAGCAATCAAACTAAACGGCAATTCATATTTGTTGATAAACTGCTGATGCTTGCGCATAGTATCGCGACTGATTCCCAACACCACATAACCTTGCTTTTTCAAGTCGGCATAATTATCTCTCAAGTTGCAGGCTTGCGCTGTGCAGCCCGGTGTATCGTCCTTCGGATAAAAGTAAATAATCACTTTTTGTCCTTTAAAATCACTCAATTTAATTTTGTTGCCAGCTTGGTCAAACCCTTCAAAATCTGGAGCTTTCAGGCCTTTTTTTAATTTCGACATTCGATTTTTAGTTAAGATTTTTAAAAATGGTTGTGCAATAATAGCAATTGCCCGATGAATTAATTCAACACGATTCTTCATTTTATTTGCACCGCAAAAGTTTTTATGGCTCGGTTGCCGCTTTTATCTGAAACAAACAATTGCACATTTTGTTTTCCGCTTTGCCAATGTTTATCAAGGTTTGCGGTTAGCAAATTATTTTTTGCATCCAACGCAATCAACTGCCATTGATTGTTTGAAAGTAATTCAAAATTTTCAATTCCGCTTTGATTATCTTTAATTTCGAAAAATAATTTATCGCCATGTTCAAAATTTTGGTGTTCATTTTTCCAAATTATAGTAGGCAATATTTCATCCGTTTCTAAATAAAATTTCCCAAATTCTTTTACCCAAGCCATCGCTGTATCGCCTTGCCATGTTGGTTTGTGATAATTTTTGCCAAATGCTTTGCTTTCGCTTACCACAAAAGTTTTTTGTTTGTCTTCTAAATTTTTTGGCGTAATTAATTTTACCAAAAATTTATTTTTGGGTGGATTGTTTTTGGT
>CAIQHW010000066.1 GCA_903871715.1 uncultured bacterium | reverse complement strand
CTGCAACATTCATTTCATAAAGGCTGCCACTTTATAAGTTGCAGCCTTTATTTTTGCGCAAAATTTTAAAAACTGTTTCATGAAAATTGGTGTCATTAGAGAAGAAAAAAATCCGCCCGATAATAGAGTAGCCTTAAGTCCGCATCAATGCAAAGTGGTGATGCGCAAATTTGCCGATATTGAAATTGTGGTGCAACCTTCTACTATGCGATGTTACAGCGATAAAGAATATCAGGATGCCGACATTGTGTTGCAAGAAGATTTAGCCGATTGCGATATTTTATTAGGCATTAAAGAAGTGCCCATTCAAAATTTAATTGCCACTAAAACTTACTTGTTTTTTTCTCACACGAAAAAGAAACAACCGCATAACAAAAAGCTGTTGCAACAAATTATTGCCAACAAAATAAAATTGATTGACTACGAATGCCTCACTTATGCTGATGGGCAAAGAGTGTTGGGCTTTGGCTTTTTTGCAGGCATAGTAGGCGCACACAATGGTTTGCTAGCTTATGGCAAAAAAACGGGCGATTTTTATTTGCCTGCCGTTTATAAATTTAAAGATTTTAGAGAGGTGATTCATCAATATTTTGAAGTGAAATTGCCCAATATCAAAATAGTATCAACAGGCAATGGACGAGTAAGCACTGGGGTACAAGAAACCATGAACATGTTTGATATTAAACGGGTAAGCAAAGATGAATTTTTAAGCAAAACCTTTGAATACCCTGTGTATTGCGAACTTACAGCCGAAGATTTATACAAGCATCAAGATACACATGTATATCATCGCCGCGATTTTAGAAACAACCCCACCAATTATTATTGCGATTTTGCCAAGTATTATAAAGCTGCCGATGTGATGCTCAATGGCGTATATTGGCAAAAAGGCATCGCCCCATTTTTTACTTTAGAAGATATGCGCAAAGCCGATTTTAATTTGCAAGTGATAGCCGATATTACTTGCGATGTAAATGGTTCGATACCTTGTAATATAGGTGCAACAAGCATTGCCGACCCCACTTATGGTTTCGACCCTAAAACATTTGAAAAAACAAAACCCTTTCAACGAGGCATGGTAGATGTAATGGCAGTAGATAATTTGCCCAACGAATTGCCTCGAGATGCTTCCGATTTTTTTGGCGTACAACTTACCAAAATCATTTTGCCTGAACTTTTAAAAGAGCATAGCGACATGTTGAATAGAGGTACTATTGCCGCCCATGGCGCACTCACAAAACCTTATGAATATTTGACTGATTATGTGAGTTGATTTTATTGAAATCTAAATTCTCAGTAGAATTGAAGCTATGCAGCAGTTGTGTCGAAGCTCCGCTTCGGCACTGCCTGATTCAAAAACCAAACTTAAACCCATGACAAATCCATTTATAAGCCATATTAAACCTGCTCAAAGGAATATTGAGCAGCATGGGAGCAATATTTTCTGCGGTGAAAGTAATATGAGCCACCATACAAGCATTATTTTTTATGGTGAAAGTAATATTAGCCTTGCTCCATTAAATATTTGGCATCATGAAAGCATGATGAAGCAAGGTGAAAGCTCCATTTTTTAATCTCAACCAATTATTAACAAACGTAAAAATCCAATTAGCATGAATTCGTATCAAAAAGCAAAGCAAGATGCCTTTAGTTGCATCCAACAATTCAACAT
>CAIQHW010000065.1 GCA_903871715.1 uncultured bacterium | reverse complement strand
TACCCAAACTCGGTTGCATTTTTGCCAGCTACAAATAATTTCACACTAAAACCTTCGCCTTTATAAAAGCATAACACATGTTTTACAATTAAAAGGGCATCACTAAAACTATTGGCTCGAAAAAATATCCAAGCAAACGCAACAAAAATTATGGTGATAAAAATACTTAAAAAGTTGCTAATTTTATGATTGCTTTTGTGCCAATAAAATTGTTTGTGCATTATCATATAACTTAGTACATAAAAGGCATGCAAAGCTCCCCAAATAATAAATGTCCAATTTGCGCCATGCCAAAAACCGCTCACCAAAAATACAATGGCTAAATTAAGATAAACTCTATGTTGTGCCACTCTATTGCCTCCCAGCGAAATATATAAATAGTCTTTGAACCAAGTAGATAATGAAATGTGCCATCGTTTCCAAAACTCCTGAATGTTTTTTGAAAAATAAGGTCGATTAAAATTAGTCATTAAATGAAAACCCATTGTTTTAGCAGCACCAATTGCAATATCCGAATAGCCCGAAAAATCGCAATAAATCTGAATTGTGAAAAATAAAGTGGCAATAATTAAATAGACATAGTGATAATTGTAGGGATGATTAAAAACAGTGTTTACATATAAACTTAGCCTATCAGCAATTACAATTTTTTTAAAAAATCCCCACAACATTAATCGCAATCCAGATAATAAGTTTTCGCTGTTAAACGGGTGTTGTTCTTTAAATTGATGTAACAAATTTTGAGGTCGTTCAATTGGTCCTGCAACTAATTGCGGATAGAACATAACATATAAAGCATAAATACCAAAATGCCTTTCAGCTTTTTGATTACCTCTATAAACTTCAATTGTATAGCTCATTGCCTGAAAAGTATGAAACGACAAGCCAATTGGTAAAATAATATCTAGGTAAGGAATAGGATGAGTAGTAATGTGCCAATGTTGCAACAATTGATTGCAATTGCTGACAAAAAAGTTATAGTACTTAAAGAAAGCCAACACGCCTACATTGGCTACAATGCTGGCTATTAAGAAAGGTTTTTTATTTTTTGAGGAAGAATTTTCAATCATTATTCCTGCTGCATAATCAATAATGATGGTGAAAAATAAAATCAAAATATACACTGGTATAAAAGCCATGTAAAATAGGCTACTGGCAGCTAATAAGTGTACCCATCTAAATTTATGCGGAAGTAGAAAGTAAATTAGTGTTACTAATGGAAAGAAAATTAAGAATTGAAGCGAGTTAAAAAGCATGCAGGCACAGAAAAATTATTTTTTGAAAAATGATACTGATAAAAGGTTTTGTGTTGAAAATTTTGAGCCATTAATTATCATAGTTATACCTTTGCTTTTTATTTCAAGATGCAAATGTAAAATGTTTTTTGCTTTCCAAATCTCTGTTTCTAACTATTATTTAGATTTCTAAAATAAAGTGTTGAATAACTAAGTTTCAATCATACTTTTCCGCTATCTTACCAAAAATATAAGCCTTGTTGCGTTGTATTTAAACCATCATACAACCATGCAAGCCATATTCGATAAACTCATTGAAAGTTTCACCGCCAATAAAATCGGCATAGTTCAACATTTGTTAAACCCCACCTTAGCGGTGCATTTAAAAGAAAATTTATTGCAAATGCTACAAGAAAATAAATTGCAAATGGCTGGCACAGGTAATGAAAATGCAGCATTGATAAATATTGCCAATCGCAACGATAAAATTTTTTGGCTCGATAAAAAACATGGCAACATTTATGAAAATCAGTTTTTTGATTTATTGGATGAATTGGTTATTTATCTCAACAGCACTTGCTATACAGGTATTACAGGCTACGAGTTTCATTACACGTATTATTCAATCGGTAGTTTTTATAAAAAACATGTCGATCAATTTAAAACAAACAATGATCGACGCATTTCGTGCGTGTATTACCTCAATGAAGACTGGAAACCTGAACATGGTGGAGAGTTAACACT
>CAIQHW010000064.1 GCA_903871715.1 uncultured bacterium | reverse complement strand
CTAACAATGCAGTAATTTGGCTTAATTCAGCAGCAATTTTCGGTTCAATATCTTTGTTGTTTGTGATTAAGTCGGTAAGCTGTTGCTTTATTTGAGTAGAAAGCAAATTGTTATCTTCAATATCCTTTTTGAGTGCTTTTATTTGTTTTTTCTTATCGTCATTATCGAATAACAAATACAAGATTACAAAGGCTGCTACCACACCTAAAATATTACCAAATGCTTTTGATGCCATTATTTGTAGTTTTAAATTTTATTTCACTTCCAACACTTTTGTGCATTCTTCGCCGAATTGAGAAATGATGCGTACTGCAATTTTTTGTGCTTTCTTTTTCACTTCAATTGGGTGTGAAATATGACCATACAATCTATCAAATGCTTCGTCGTCAATTTCAACTTTTAAGGTTTTTTCTACCTTTTGTTTTGTGCTATCTTTGGCTAAATTATCTAAACCTTTTTTCCACTTATCAAATTCTGATTTGTCGCCGCCGCAAAAGAAAACTTGTTTTACTACAAAGTTGCTTCCATCATAATCATCATCCACCATCCAATACGCTATATCATGCACATTTCGAGCATTTACTTGGTCTTTGATGGGGTCGTAAATATCTAATCCTTGTATTTCAACTGAAACTGTATTGCCCTTTTTATGCAAAGCAATATCTGGTTCGCCAATGGTTACAAATGATGCTGCTGATTTGGCTGGTTTCTTTTTCAATCCTTCTTGCAACAAATCATCGTGGATGCGGCATTTGGTTACTTCAAATGTACCCATGCTGGTGGTTTGGGTGCTGCCTTCAATATCGCTTTCAAAACTAAAACCTAAAATAACTAACCAATTGGCATCGCCTCGTTGCCTGCATTCTTTAATGGCATCGTTCACTTGTTTTTTGCTGACAGTACCAAATTTTGGACCGATAAAAAAGTAGGCTTTCTTTTCGCCAACGCCATTCATAAAAAAGCCTTCGGCATGTAGATTTTCACTGGTTAATAATTCGACACTTCGGAAAATAACCATTTCATCTTTTCTCCCATTTTTAATACCTGCACTTACTAAATGTTGTTTAATCACTTCTTCAAATGCACCTTCTTCTTCATTTACACGAACTTCAGTATCTAATTCGGCTGGGCTAATGGGTTCAAAATTTTGTAAAGTTTCCACCGTGAAAGGACCACTTACACGAAGTAATTTATTGTCTTTTTCGGGTTGGTCGTATAATGTTTCGGTGGCTGGTGGTTCGTCATTTGCCAAACTTTTGAGGGTGATATGTGGCACTGTTTTATAAATGAAACCTTGCCTAATATCACCTCGTTCATCGTACAATTTGTAGTAAGGAAAAGTAGCCGTCATTAAGCGTTGCTTGGCAATGTTTAAGGCAATACGGCTGGTATCAATTGTGAGCCAACGCCTTCCCCATTGTTCGGCAACAAAAGCTGTTGTGCCGCTTCCGCAAGTTGGGTCAAGTACCAAATCGCCTGGGTCGGTGGTCATTAAGAGGCATCTTTCTACAACTTTTAAAGTAGTTTGCACAACGTACAATTTTTCAATTGCAAATGTACTTTGAAGGGTATCATTCCAAACATTATCAAATGTAACGAATGGAAAATCGTTATCAAATCTTTTGAATGCAAGGGTTTTGTTTACACCAATTAACCTATTCTTTTCAGCTAATTTTTTTAAACCAGCTTGGTGTGTTTTCCAATGTGTTCCTTTTGCTGGATTGTAAAGGACACCATTTAACTGGAATGGTTGTGAACCAGTTTCTGATTCCCCCGAAGACATTATACTTGAAGTTGAAAATCTTCTTTTATATTTTACAATAATATTACCGAACTCATCAAAATCACTCTTTTTCAATCTTCGTTCAATTCCATTTTCATCTTCTATCCAGCTATATGCGTTGTTAGTTTTTTCAGAATCTCTTTCT
>CAIQHW010000063.1 GCA_903871715.1 uncultured bacterium | reverse complement strand
TTGAAAAAAATAAAAAACGACAACATTGAATACCAAAAATATTTCGGTGAAATTCAAAAGATAAAATTGTCAATTTTTCCTTACACCATTTATTTTCAAAAAAGGAAAAATGAATTGCAAATAGTTGTTAGTGCTGTGTTACACAGCAAAGAATCTTTTCAGAAATTGCAAAAGCGATATAAATAAAGCTGATTGACGAAGAAGCTGCTATGTGGAGTTTTGTGTTTTGGAATTTGGGAGTGGAGTTTTGAGGATAGAACACGGAAGCCTCTGATGGAAAGGATTTAAGCGAATTTTTTTAAACAAAATTTTGCAAAAGCCACTCGAAATATTTTCGAGTGGCTTTTTTGTTTGAGGAAACAAACAAAAAATAGTTGCCTATTTTCGCAAAAAATAAACCCTTTTTTAATGAAAATTGCTTTTTTAATTTCTTCTACTGGTTGGGGCGGATTAGAATTGAATACTGCGAAGCTAGCGAAACTATTAACCGATAAGGGTTACAGCGTCACTTTAATTTCGCAAGAAAAATCACCGATATTTTTGAAGGCAAAAAATTTATTTGCTTCTACTATTTTAATCAACAAACGAAGAAAATATTTTGATGTTAAAACGGCAAAGTTTTTAAGCAACGCTTTAAAAAATGAAGACATCAAAACGGTAATTGTTTTTGATAACAAAGATTTGGATGTGATAGCTTGGGCCAAAAAAATATTTTTCAAAAACCTGCAAATCGTTTACCAGCAACAGATGCAGATTGGTATCAACAAAAAAGATGTGTTGCATACCTTTCGTTATCATGCTATTAATTATTGGATTAGCCCATTGCAGTATTTAAAAAACGAGGTGGCGCAGCGCACCAATTTTCCTATCAATCGGGTAAAAATAATTCCGTTATGTGTGGATGTAAAAAAGTTTGTGCCGCCAAAATATAGCAAGGATGAGGCTTTGAAGGCTTTGCAAATTTTTCCAAAAGCGCCATTGGTTGGAATCATTGGCAGAGTTTCAGAAAAAAAAGGACAACTATTTTTAGTAGAGGCCTTGCTTCAATTGAAGCAAAAAGGTGTTGCGTTGGAAGTTTTAATTTTTGGTTCGGCAACAATCAACGATCCTGAATCTGAAAAATATTACCACCGTATTTGCGAATTTGTAAAACAAAATAAACTAGAAAATGAAGTGCATTTTGTACCTCATCAAGATGATGTGAATGTGTTTTACAATGCTGTAGATGTGTTTGTTTTAGCATCACACAGCGAAACTTTTGGTATGGTTACAGTAGAGGCTATGTTGTCGCAATTGCCCATCATTGCTACAAAATCGGGTGGTACAAGTGAAATTTTAGGCAATGGAAAATTTGGTTTACTGTATGCATACGAAAACAAAAATGAGTTTTGCGAAAAATTAATTTGGTTGCTGAACAACAAAAATGAAATGGAAAAAATTGCCGAAGCTGCTCAAAAAAATGCTATCGAAAATTATGCGCAAGAAATGGAAGTAGATGCCATTGATGCTTTGATAAAAAGTTTTTGATTTTTATTTTGCTTCTAAAATATCTACCACAGTATTTTTTAAACCTCGATTGTGAAATAATTGCACTTCAGTTTTTTTATTTTCAAAATTTAAAACAAAAAAACCTTCTTCGTTCCAAATCCTGTATTCATGTGTATTTGAAGGCGGGTTGGTTTCTTTTTTGTGTATTGTTTTACTTCCCGAACCGCTTACAATATATTGTACATTGCCTGTATTGTAGTATTGCAAGGCATGTACATGACCGCTTGCAAAAATTACTCGACTATGTTTCTCAAAAATGGTTTGCAATTGAGTTGCCATTTTTTGATAGCTTGGATAACCCATTAGCGACATTTTTATTCGAGTAAAAATTTTTGGATGTTTCACTTTTCTGTTGAACAAATTGTAGTGGGCTTTGATGGGATGATGCGCCACCACTACAATCTGCTGTAGCTTAATATCTGCCGTTGTCATCACCGAATCGAGCTGATGATAAAATGTTTTTTCAAATTGTTTGATGTTGTTTGGCGTTCGTTTTTCATCTAATAAAAGCAACCAATTGGTATCAATAAACAGCACACAAATTTTATGGTCATCGAGCTCAACTATACCAGGACCTGGGCTTCCGTGTTGCGGTAAAAAAACATTTTCATTGTCGCTGATTGTTTTATTGAGGGCTAAATTTTTTTCGATAAACGATTCTTCCATTTGTAAATGATGTTTGCCTTTGTTGAAGTTGGTGGTATTCCACCAATCGTGATTGCCAGGCACAAAATAGGCTGCTCCTTTGTAGTTCTTTAAAATGGATAATTGCGCAAGGATTCTTTTTTGCGTAATTCTGCTGCTATCGAAGCCACGATATTGCAAAGGAATATTGCGATAACAATTATCGCCCAAAAAAATTAAGGCGCTGTTGGAGCTTCGATTAATATTGGCTTTCAGACTATCTAATGTTTCGCCAGCTAAATCATCGTCGCCAGCATCGCCCACTAAAAAAAGTTTGAAATTAGATTGAGCGGAGCAATGAAAAGCGATAAAAAAGAAAAGTAAAAAAGAAAAGGTTTTTAGCATTTTCAAAAATAAAAAATCCCGAAGCATTTTTTCTACTTCAGGATTTTCTTTATAAACTATTCAAACTTAATTTTTGTAGCGAACCATCAAATCATTCGCAACCTTCAATAATACTGATGTTTCGGCATCACCGATGTTGCCTTTTGCCAAAGAATTTAAAGTGTCTTTATGACTCGATTTTAATTGACCTAAATAATCTTCTTCAAATTCTTTTACTTTATTTACAGGCACATCTTTTATCAAACCGTTAGTACCTAAATAAATAATTGCTACTTGTTCTTCTACAGCAAATGGGCTAAATTGTTTTTGTTTCAAAATCTCCACATTTCGTGCACCTTTGTCCAACACGGCTTTAGTTGCAGCATCTAAGTCAGAACCGAATTTTGAGAACGCTTCTAATTCACGATATTGTGCTTGGTCCAATTTTAAAGTACCAGCTACTTTTTTCATTGATTTAATCTGAGCCGAACCACCCACACGACTTACCGAAATACCCACGTTAATCGCTGGGCGAATACCGCTGTTGAATAAGTTTGATTCCAAGAAAATCTGACCATCAGTAATCGAAATTACGTTAGTTGGAATGTATGCAGATACGTCACCAGCTTGTGTTTCAATAATTGGCAAAGCAGTTAACGAACCACCACCTTTTACCAAATGCTTAATAGAAGCAGGTAAATCATTCATGTTTTGAGCAATGTCATCACGAGCGATAACTTTTGCAGCACGTTCCAATAAACGGCTATGTAAATAGAACACATCCCCTGGATAAGCTTCACGTCCTGGAGGTCTTCTTAACAACAAAGAAACTTCGCGATAAGCCACCGCTTGTTTTGATAAATCATCATAAACAATCAAAGCTGGTTTACCCAAATCTCTGTAAAATTCTCCAATTGCAGCACCTGCAAATGGCGCATAGAATTGTAATGGAGCAGGGTCAGCAGCTGATGCTACCACGATGGTAGTATAAGCCATTGCACCTTTTTCTTCCAAAGTTTTTACCACCTGAGCAACTGTTGATGCTTTTTGTCCGCATGCAACATAGATACAATATACAGGTTCGCCTTTATCAAAAAATTCTTTTTGGTTGATAATAGTATCAATCGCAATAGTTGTTTTACCAGTTTGACGGTCACCAATAATCAACTCACGTTGACCTCTTCCAACCGGAATCATCGCATCAATCGCTTTGATACCTGTTTGCAATGGTTCTTTAACCGGCTGACGATAAATAACACCCGGAGCTTTACGTTCCAAAGGCATTTCGTAAGTATCGCCTGCAATTGGTCCTTTACCATCAATTGGTAAACCCAATGTGTTTACAACACGACCAGCCATGCCGTAACCCACTTTAATAGAAGCGATTTTACCAGTACGACGCACTTTTGCACCTTCTTTAATGCTGGCTGAAGAACCCATCAATACCACACCCACATTGTCTTCTTCTAAGTTCAACGCTATGGCTTGTACA
>CAIQHW010000062.1 GCA_903871715.1 uncultured bacterium | reverse complement strand
CGCTTACATGATAAGCAAATACATAACCACCATCAGGATTATTACAACTTTCCAACAGATTTCCTAAACCACTCCCATAAAAAATATTATCGCCCAACACCAATGCCACACTATCATTGCCAATAAATTTTTCACCAATCACAAATGCTTGCGCCAGTCCGTTTGGCACAGCTTGCTCCTCGTAAGAAAACTCAACGCCCATTTGTTTTCCATCGCCCAATAACCTTTTAAAATGCGGTAAATCATGTGGAGTAGAAATAATTAAAATCTCCCTGATGCCTGCCATCATTAACACACTCAATGGATAATAAATCATTGGTTTGTCATAAATTGGCATAATTTGTTTGCTGATGGCAAACGTTATAGGATGCAATCGTGTACCTGAACCACCTGCTAACACTATTCCTTTCATGGTTGAAATATTTTTTGCGAAGATAATTTTTTGAACCGAAGATGCAGCCAAATAATTTTGTAAGAAAGTTATTCTACAACAAATGCTGTTTGATAAAAGTTATTTACCGCAGCCACAGGTTTTAATTTTACGTAAAATGCTTTTGTAAATTCTTCAAACGCTTTAAATTCATGTGTTGCCACTGAAAATTCATCGAAGAAAATCAAATCTCCTTTTTGTAAATATGGATAAAATTGAGTGAGCACAAATAATGTAGCAGTGTATAGATCAGCATCTAAATGTATGATTTTCGGTTGTCGCATTGCCAATTTATTGGTTTCAATAAATTGTGGCAAAGTATCTTGGAATAAGCCTTTGATAAAGGTTGCACGGCTATCATTAATGTTGGGAACACCATGCGCCAAATCACCTTTTACATAAAAACTTCCCCAATTTTCAGGCAAGCCTTCAAATGTATCAAAGCCGAAAAAATTTGATTTTTCATTTTTATTGTGATTCAACCACCAATTAAATGATAATGCAGCTGCAACACCAAACTCAAGATAAATAACGGGTTCAGTATTTTTTTTATACGCCAGTGATACTGTTTCATACATTTTATACCGCTTTGAGTAATCTCTTTTCCCAACATAAAAATCATTCATCAACAAACCATTTTTATGTTGATGAATAAATTTTGTAAGCCGATTAAAGTAATATACAAAATGAAAAAAGCTTTCAAGAGGCTTGAAAATGCTAAGCAAATTTGTATAAAGCAATAATTCTTTTAAGCGGATAGCGTATTTTATCATGAAGTCTTAAATTATTTTTTCTCTAAAAAATATCTCGTTACAAAAATGCCTGGGCCTTTATCAGATGGACTTTGTACTCCAGTTGATGTAGATAATATAGTCCAGCCCGATTTTAAATAACTACTTAATTCAGTAATTATAGTTTGATCGTTGGATTTTATATTCCCAAAATTAATTCCTACCAAACTATAGAAATTCTCTAGATTTTTTTCAATCTGACTTCCATCTTCTTTGGTGATTATCATTTTCGAACGGCCTAATCCACCTGGAACAACCGATTCAATTGTTGTGATTTGCATAAATGATTGAGCATAAACACTTATAGAAGCAAATGCTATCACTGCTGTTAAAATTGTTTTTTTCATTTTTGATGTTATTGTTTGATTTTGAAATTATTGTATGCCATGCTGTTTTACAAATTTTCTTCGTTTTAAAAAAGAAAGCCCTGCTCTGAAAAAGTTGATGCTGTAATTCAAATTTCCAACAACTAAACCCCAATGCTTTAACATTACTTTACGCTTTTCTTTCACACTTGCATTTCGATGTTTGGTTGAAAAGCCTTCAGTTAAAAACTTTGCTAAAGTTTGATGCGTATGAATAGCTGTTTTTGCATTTTTTGTACAAGCAATTTCCCAATCATAATCAGAAACATATCGAAACTGTAGGTCGTATCTTGCTGCTACACTGCGTTTCATGATAAATGCCTGATGACAAACCACCATGCCAAACTCAAAAGAATCAACTGATAATTGTTTGGGTAATTTTTTATTGGTAATCTCACTTCGCAATCCTATGGTCTCATAATTACCATTTACGTAAAGTGTATCACCATAATAAATATCAGCATCGGTGCGGTTTTCAGTAAATATTTTTTCAGTAGTGGTAGCATCAAAAATTAAATCCCCACTGTTAATGTACCACACATAATCTCCGCTTGCCAACTGTAAACCCTTATCCATTGCATGATACAAGCCATTATCTTTTTCACTCACCCAATACGAAATGCGGTCGTTGTATTTTCGGATGATGTCTAAAGTGCCGTCTTTACTGCCGCCATCTATAATTATCAATTCAATATTATGATAAGTTTGCGACAAAATATTTTGAATAGTTCGCTCCAGTAATTTTTCAGAATTATAAACCACTGTAATCACACTCACCACGGGTTTTTCAGCCAATGATTGTAATTGGTAAGTGCCTGAAATTCTTTGTCCGCCTTCTTGTTTCAAAATAATAAATGCTAGTTAAAGATATTTTTGTTCGTTTAAATAACCCTGTACATAATCTTTCACACCATCTTCAATGCTTGCAAATGCTTGTTGGTAGCCTTGTGCAATCAACTTGTTCATATTCGCTTCGGTAAAATATTGATACTTATCACGGATGTCAATTGGCGTATCTACATACTCAATTTTACTTTTCAAATTCAACGCCGCAAACAAAGCATTTTCCAAATCATTAAAAGTTCGGGCTTTGCCAGTGCCTAAATTGTAGATTCCATTCTTCGCCGTTCTATTCATCAAAAATAAAATTACTCTGCATACATCTTTTACATAAACAAAGTCGCGAAGCTGTTCTCCATCTTTATATTTGGCTTTATGCGATTTGAATAATTTTACAAAACCTTCTTTTTTGATTTGATAAAATGAATGAAAAATCACACTTGCCATGCGCCCTTTGTGAAATTCATTTGGTCCATAAACATTGAAAAACTTTAAGCCAGCCCAAAACGGCGGCGCATTTTTTTGTTGCAAAGCCCACACATCAAAATCCTGTTTCGATTGACCATAAGGATTTAAAGGTTTTAAAGATGGGATTTTGTTTTCATCATCCTCATAACCCAATTCCCCTGAGCCGTAAGTGGCTGCTGATGAGGCATACACGAGTGGAATATTTTTTTCTGTACAAATTTTCCAAATTGATTTGGTGTAATTCAAATTCAATTCATCAAACACTTTTACATCAAATAAAGTGGTATCAGTTTTTGCACCAATGTGCAACACAAAATTTATTTCTTCTTGCGTTTCTTGCAACCAGTTTATAAAATCATTGCGATGAATTTTTCTTTCAAAATTTTTGTTGGTTAAATTTTTATTCTTGTCTTCATTTGAAAAATCATCTACCAAAATTAAATCCTGAAAGCCTTTGTCATTCAGCATTTTTACTAAACAACTGCCAATAAATCCTGCTGCGCCTGTTACTACTATCATGGTTTAATGCTTTAATTTTTCGATTAATTTTCCTTCGTCGGTTGCTCTAATTCCTTTCTCATTTTTTTGCAATCGGCACACTTCATTTTTAAAATCGTGTTCAAAAAACAACAAGAAATTTTTATCTAAAGCTTCGTTTAAAAAATTTTCTTTTTCCATCAAAGTCTGTATTGGGCGCATATCGTAGCCCATCACATAAGGCAAAGGAATGTGCGCACTAGATGGCAATAAATCAGCCATGTAGCAAACTGTATCGTTGCCAATTTTTATTTCTGGAATCATCATCGCTTCTGTATGCCCATAAGCAAAGCGGATTTTGAAGCCTTCAAACAATTCGATGCCTTCTTTTACATCTACAAATTTCAACAATCCACTTTCTCTTATCGGCAAAATATTTTCTTTTAAAAAACTTGCTTTTTCTCTGGCGTTTGGCTCAACAGCCCATTGCCAATGCTTTTCATTGCTCCAATAAGTGGCGTTGGGAAACGCAGGCACTAATTTTTCACCATCTTTTTTTATCGCACCGCCACAATGGTCAAAATGCAAATGCGTTAAAAACATATCCGTAATATCGTTTGCCGTAAGTCCAATTTTGTTCAAACTTTCATCCAAAGTTGGCGTATATCTGGGTTCATAATGGCTGAAAAATTTTGCATCTTGTTTGTTGCCCATGCCGCAATCAATCAAAATTTTTCTGTCGCCAATTTCTACCAACAAACAGCGCAAAGCCCATGTGCAAAGGTTGTTTTCATCGGGTGCAATTAAATTTTTCCAGATTTTTTTGGGCACCACACCAAACATGGCACCGCCATCTAATTTAAAGGTTCCTGTTTCAATGGGATGTAATTTCATGGTAAAAAATTGAGCAACAAAAATAGAATTTCAACAACGGAATAAAAACTTAAATCGCTTTTTTATAGGCTTCTGTTTTCGCTTTTAATTCTTCAAAAAATATTTCAAAATTGATTTTCAATTCGGTTTCATGTTTCAGTAAAAAAACTTCGCTGCCTTGTAATACTTGTCCATAGCTGCTTCTACGAGCTACACCATTTAATGATTGTTTTATTCCATCAATTGTTGCATAACCTACCAACCAATTTTGTTGGCTCATGTAATGCAAAATGGTTTGGTTTTTTTCGGGTAAAATTGCTTTTCTTTTTTCTAAAATTTGGTAAGTATTTTTTGCAAATTCTTCTAAAGATTTTTGGTGATGTTGTTGAAAATTTTTAGCTAAAAAATAATCGTAAAAAATATCCAAAGCCACGGGTGCATATCGCTGCAAATATGTATGCAACAAGCGATTGCTGGCTTTTACCAACGGATGAGTATCGGTAAAATCATCAATAAAACGATGCATTAAAATTCCTTTTGAAATGCGATGCGGAAATTGCAAATAACTTTTTCCTTTTACCGAATCGGCAATGAAATTTCCAATCATCAAATCTTCATCTGGCGAAGCCAAAAATAAGTGTGCTAAAAAATTCAAGATTTTAAAAGTTTAAAATCTTTTTTGAAAAAAATTAACCCCACTATCAATAGGAAAAATGAGTTGATGGAATGTTTTAAAATTTCATTTTCTACTTGTTGCGCTATTACCAAATTTGCCATGGCAAAAGCACTAAAAAGCAAAATGCTTTGCAGTGGAACAAAAACCGCCAAAAGCACTAATGGTGTAATATACCAAGCATTGATAACGGTGAATGACAACAAAAACAGCATCCAAAAAATAACAACTTTTGGAAGAAAATTTTGCAACGATTCTTGTCTGTTTTTCCAACTCCAATACACAAAAAGCAAAAACGGAATGGTTACTAAAATTCGACTCAACAGCCGACCGCCTGTGGGTTGCAGCGATGTGGGAATCAAAGAATTGAACCAATAAAACAAAAACGAATTGAACTCAAACTGATTAAAATATTGCTGCAATTCAGTAGAATAGGCATGTCGCAGCATATTATCGTTGATGTATAAAAAGAAAACAAGCCCAGTGATGATGGAAAATAAAACGGCGAATTTTAAATTTTGCTTCCATTTATTTCTACACAAAATTAGTGGCAACAAAAAGATGGGAAAGATTTTTGTGGCGATGGACAAGGCGAAAAAAATAGTTGCTCGAAATGTTTTGTTTTCTAAATAATATTGAAAAGCGACCAGCCATAAACACAACATCAATGCCTCAAAATGCGCATTGCCGCTTAATTCTACGATAACTAATGGATTGAAAGCATACCAAAAAATATTTTTTGCAGGCAATGAAAATTTTTGCAACAATTTTAAAATGATGGAAAGCGAAATAATTTCTGAAATCACCAACACACTTTTCATCAGCAAAATGGCTAATCGAAAATGACCCAAACTTGCTTTTGCACACAAATAAAAAACGCCTTGCATCAGTGGTGGAAACAAAGAAATTTCACGAGGTGAATTGAGCAAATGAAATAAATTACCTGAGTTTTTAAAAGTATTTAAACCGCCGTCCATCAAGTCTTTTGGGGTAAGTGAATAAGGATTGAAACCAATGGCTTGCAAATTTCCATCCCACACATATCGCCAAATTTCGGACGAAAAATTTGGGAAAGATGGAATCAACATTAAGCGAATAAAAATGGCTGCGTACAAAGCCCACTGCACATCTTTATCATCAAAAAATTTGAGTATTGAAAAATAAATGGCGAACAAACCAGCATAAGCGGCTATCGAAATATAAACATAAGTCGGTTTTACAAAATAGCTGAAAGCTGCTGTGATGGCTGCGTAAGCAACTACTAAAAAATATTTTGTGTTTTTCATTGGCGCAAATGTAAAACAACCTTGCCGATTGAAAATTTTAAAATCAGCAACTTTGAAAGAAAATTTTTGTAAGAAAATAAAAGAAGAAAGCTACCTAAAATTATACGGCAAAACTTTCACCACAACCACAACTGCGGCTGGCATTGGGATTGACGAATTGGAAACCTTTGCCGTTTAATCCATCGCTGTAATCCAATTCGGTATCCATCAAATACAAAAGGCTTTTCATGTCGGTTACTAATTTTACGCCTTTGTCTTCAAAAGTTTGGTCTTTTGGATTGGTTTCGTTATCAAAATCCATTTTATAACTTAAACCGCTACAACCGCCGCCTACAACGGATACCCGAAGAAAATAATTTTGGTCTAAACCCGCTTCCTGCTTCAGTTCTACCACATGTTGTTTTGCTTTATCTGAAATGAAAATCATAATCAAAATTCAATTTTTAAATTCCAAGAAGTGAGTTTTTTGAGAAAAAACAACGCTTGAAATCGTGTGTAAAATTACACCAAATTAAACAACAATCAAAACCTTGCTTTGTTTGAAACGAAAATGATTTTTTGTTTTGAAACAAAAAATGAACCCCAATTTCTGCGTTTTTTTTAGTACGTTTGCAGCCACTCATTTTAAATTTTCCAACACAAATATGTATAAACGAATCCTGCTCAAACTCAGTGGTGAAGCCCTAATGGGCGAAAAAGAATTTGGAATTGATAATCAAATCATCATGCAATATTGCAAAGATATTAAGTTAGTGGTGGATGCAGGAATTGAGGTGGCAATTGTGATTGGCGGCGGCAATATTTATCGTGGATTAAATGCTGCCGAAACAGGCATTGAACGTGTGCAAGGCGATTATATGGGCATGTTGGCTACAGTAATAAACGGCATGGCAGTGCAAAGTGGTTTAGAAAAAGTTGGCGTTTATACGCGATTACTTTCTGCGATAAAAATGGAACAAATTTGTGAGCCATTTATTCGCCGAAGAGCAGTGCGACATTTAGAAAAAAAACGAGTAGTTATTTTTGGCGCTGGCACTGGAAACCCTTATTTTACAACTGATACAGCCGCTGCGCTTCGAGCTGTTGAAATTTCTGCTGATGTAGTATTAAAAGGAACAAGAGTGGATGGCATTTATACCGCCGACCCTGAAAAAGATAAAACAGCTACCAAATTCACTTCCATTTCTTACGACGAATGTATAAGCAAAAACTTATCGGTAATGGATATGACAGCGTTTACTTTGTGCAAAGAAAACAAAGTGCCCATCATTGTTTTTGATATGAATAAATCGGGCAACTTGCTAGAAGTGGTGCTGGGCAAACCAATTGGCACTATCGTAAAATAATGATTTGCAAAAACAACATCAATGATGAATGATTATCGTCCTCGACAATTTAGTTTGCTTCCCACTGCCGTAAAAAATATTTTAATCATCAATGGCATTTTCTTTTTAGCCACTTTTGTTTTTCAAAGTGCTTACCACATTGATTTAGCGGAGTATTTGGGTTTATTTTTTCCTGCCAATAATCACTTTCATGTGTGGCAATTTGTAACCTATATGTTTATGCACGCCAGCATCGACCATATCTTTTTCAACATGCTTAGCTTTTGGATGTTTGGCTCGGTTTTAGAAAATGTGTGGGGTACTAAACGATTTTTGTTGTTCTATTTTTTTACTGGCATTGGTGCTGCGTTGTGCAACATTGGCGCAAATTATTACACCTATTTTCATTTACAACAAACAGTTGCCGATTTCTTGAATCACCCATCACCAATAGCTTTGCAAGATTTAATTTCTAAAAATAAATTGATAGAATTTTCACCATTTTTAAATTCTAATCAAGGCGTTTTAAATAGTTGGTTAAATGATTCTGCCAACCCAACTTTATTAAACGATGTAAAATCGGTGTTGGGCGAATATCAAAATCATTTAGGCATAGCCGATGAACGCTTTGCTGGACCCATGGTTGGTGCATCGGGCGCAGTTTTCGGAGTGTTGTTTGCTTTTGGATATTTATTTCCAAACACGATGATTTACGTTTATTTTTTCATTCCGCTTCGTGCAAAATATTTTGTGATGATTTACGGAGCAATTGAATTTTTCTCGGCTTGGCGAAGTGTACCTGGCGATAATGTGGCTCACATAGCGCATTTGGGCGGCATGTTGTTTGGTTTCTTTTTGATTTATTATTGGAATAAAACCAAAAAGCAAATGCTTTTTTAAAAGGGTTTCTTTTATTTTGTGTGAATTATGAACTCCATTTCTTCCCAAAATCCGATTGGTATTTTTGACTCAGGCGTAGGCGGATTAACCGTTGCCGATGCCATTTGCAAATTATTGCCAAGCGAAAACACTATTTATTTTGGCGACACTATTCACTTGCCTTATGGCGACAAATCGACCGAAGTGGTGAAAAATTATGCCACAAAAATTACCGAATTTTTATTGGAGAAAAAATGTAAAATGGTGGTAGTGGCTTGCAACACCGCAGCAGCAGCAGCTTTTGAGGAGTTGAAAAATAAATTTGGCAATAAAATTTTATTGGTAGATGTGATTGAACCGATGGTAAATTTTGTTGCGCAAAATTTTACAAAAAATAAAATTGGCATTATTGCCACTAAAGGCACAGTAGCTTCAAATGTGTATGAAACAAAGTTGAAAAGCCACCATGTAGCTGATGTTCACTCCTTAGCAACGCCTTTGTTAGTACATTTAATTGAAGAAGGATTTAGCCATCACGAAGGCAGCCAACTGCTGGTGCAAGAATATTTGCGTCACAAAATTTTGCGTAAAATTGATGTGTTGGTATTGGCTTGCACCCACTACCCTATTTTAAAAAATACTATCGAAGAATTTTATCATCATGAAGTGAAAGTGCTTGATTCTAGTGAAATTACAGCCCAAGCGGTAAAGGATAAATTGTTTGAAAATAATTTATTGAACCAGCAAAAAAATGAAGCCACTCATCAATTTTTTGTTTCTGATTTTACACCAGCTTTTCAACAAATTGCTCAACTTTTTTATGGCGAAAATATTCAGTTGCAGAAACTGAATATTTGGAATGAAGCTTAGGTTTTTTGAAAAATATTTTTTGCTTTCACAAAAATTGATTTGTACTTTTCAAAAAATAAAATCTACTTACTCAAAATAAAATAAGTAATGAATATCATCGACATCAAAGTAATGAAAGGGCCAAACTATTGGTCAGTGCGCCGTCACAAGCTGATTGTAATGCGATTAGATTTGGAAGACATGGAACAAAAGCCAACGGATAAAATTCCGGGGTTTTTAGAACGATTAAAAGCCTTGATGCCCTCGATGCAATCGCATCGTTGCAGCGAAGGCTGCGATGGTGGTTTTTTTATGAGAGTGAAAGAAGGCACCTGGATGGGGCATGTGATTGAACACATAGCTTTAGAAATTCAAACGCTGGCAGGAATGGACGTTGGTTTCGGGCGCACTCGTGAAACTTCCACACCTGGCATTTATCATGTGGTGTTTAGTTATTACGAAGAAAGTGCAGGCATTTATGCAGCAAAAGCTGCGGTAAAAATTGCGCAAGCATTAGCCGATAATGTGCCGTATGATTTAACGGACGATATTCAAAAAATGAAAGAGCTTCGTGAAGACGAACGCCTTGGACCATCGACTGGTTCTATTGTTGAGGAAGCCATCAAAAGAAAAATCCCTTACATCCGTTTGAATAAAAGTTCGTTGGTGCAATTGGGTTATGGTGTGAATCAAAAAAGAATTCAGGCAACAATTGCATCTACTACTTCATCTATTGCTGTTGAAATTGCTT
>CAIQHW010000061.1 GCA_903871715.1 uncultured bacterium | reverse complement strand
CACATCTTTTGATGCACCATGCACTTGTGGCACACAACGGAAACTATAAGGGTCTTGCACTTGCTTTTTTTCTTGTGCAATGATTTCACTGCCTTTTAAAAACTGTTGCAGATTTAAAGCCGTTTGAATTTGCCCATGATGCGGACGAATGTTATGAATAGTATCCGTGAATGGTTCTAATTTTGAATCAAACCCTTCTATAGAAATGGCACAAATTAAATCAGCCAAAGTGCTTAATCTACGGGCTTTTAGCAAACACCACACCGCATAGCTGCTCATAAATTGTGTGCCATTGAGCAATGCCAATCCTTCCTTCGATTGCAACACCACAGGCTTTCTGTTGATGATTTGCAACGCATCTTTTGCCAACATTTTTTTCCCTTTCAAATACACTTCGCCAATGCCCATCATCGCCAAAGCCATGTGGGCTAAGGGTGCCAAGTCGCCCGATGCACCCAAAGAACCTTGCTGAAAAATAATGGGCAACAAATCTTCATTGTAAAAATCAACCAATAGTTGCACCGTATTCAACGCAATGCCGCTGTAGCCATAGCTTAGCGACTGAATTTTTAACAACAACAACAAGCGTACAATATCATGCGGCACTTCATCTCCCATTCCGCAAGCCGTTGATACCACCAATTTGTATTGCAAATCTTCCAACTCTTCCTGTTCAATTCTTACATCGCACAACGAGCCAAACCCAGTGTTGATGCCGTAATACAGCCGAGTATTGTTTGCCAATTTATCATCTAAAAATTTTCGGCAAGCCACAATTTTTTCTTTTGCCGATTCGCTCAATTCAATTTTTGCTTTGCTCGAAATAATTTCTTCGATGATAGAAATCGTTAGTTTTTCTGCACTGATAAAATGTTTTTCCATAAATAAATTTGAGTGGCGAATATCGCTAAATGGCATAAAATGTTTTGAAATAAAATGTAGAAAATGAAATCGGTTTCTTACACAGGAAATTTGGAAATATACGTTTGCATATTTTCCCATTCTTGTTTCGCAATCGCGTTAGCAAACGGAAAGCCTTGATGCAATTGATATTGAGCGATTTTTGAAAAAATCTCTTTTTCTTGCTGTTGGGTAATAATTTTTTGTTCCATCGCTTTTGGCAAAAATTGTCGAATGATTTTGTTCAGCTTTTTTTTAGGCGAAGTGTAACCTTTTTTCAAATAGGCGACAAACAATTTTTCAGTTTTTTCTTTTGAAAAAATATCCTCTTTTGCAAACACAAATTGATGCACCACTTTTAAAAAGGCATCGTATTCGGCATTCATTTTTTCGCTACGCATAATATCAGCAAAGCTCAAAGCCGTTGCTCCTGCTGATGTGGCGATGTGTTCACGAGCGCAATAATATTGGGGCAACATTTTTATTTTACCAAAACTGATTGGAATTATCGCCATCAAAAATTCTACAAAATTCAAATTGCTAATGCCATTTTTGATGAACGAATCGTAAGTGGCTTGCATCACTTCAATTCGCTGAATTGCGTAAAAAAGCGGATGATAACTTTGCATTAAATGCTGCAAGCGATTTAATTTATCATCACTTTCCAATTCATTTTTCAAACCATTTTCATACAATGGAAACAGCACCCACTCGTTTTTTATTTTCATAAACCGAGTGTAGATGCCATGTGCAGTGCTGTATTCAGCGTTTTTTTGTAAAAATTCAACAGCAGATTTTATGCCGCCCAGCGTAAAAAAATCATCATCGGCGCAAAGCATTACAAAAGGAGTTTGCACTTTTTGCAAAGTATCGTTCACTTTTTCTACAAAAGATTTTTGTGGGCAATGCTCATAATTCAACCCCAATAAAATTTCCGACAGATTTTTTTCTTTGCTTGAATCGCAGATGTAGAGCGGAATTGACGATAAATTCTGTTTGTAATAATGCAAACATCGCTCTAAATATTTCGAGCGATTGTGTGTGGGAATAATGATGGATATTGATTTTGATAAGTCCATGGGTATAAAAAAGGTTTGGCGAATTTTTAAAATTCACCAAACCTAAATTTAATTTTCTGATTTTATTTTACTCGTTTCAAATACCCGTCCAGGCCTTCGGTAATCATTAATTTATTGTCGATATTTTTATCAATCTCAAAATTTTTATTGTGCTTCAAAAACTCCCAAACCGCTGTCATCGGGTTGTTGCCCACATCCCAAGGTCTATCCTTTACATAACCTTTCGGAAAAAATTCAACAAAAGTATCCGGGCATAGAATATAACTTCCAACCGTAACCATCGGCGAATACATTTCCAATTCTCTCAAAACATGCTCGTGTGTGTGGTTTGAATCTAACGCCACCAACACAGTTTTTTTGCCTTCGGTGTGTTTGCGAATTTTCTCCACAATGGCTTCATCAGTGCTGCTACCTTCATACATCGTGATGCGTTTCATCATAGGATGTTTTTCGATTTCATCACGATTGTGTTTGCGAATATCAATGTCAACCGCTACCACTTCACCATGCCCAATCAATTCTAACATCGAAGCTGAAAAGATAATACTGCCACCATGCGCAATACCTGTTTCAATAATCACATCTGGCTTTAATCGCCAAATTATTTCCTGCATAATCACAATATCGCTCGGATATTTAATAATGGGGCGACCCATCCATTCGAAGTTGTAAGTATATTTATATTTGTCGGCATGCAACATCCAGTCCAACGATTTTTGACGTAATGCAGAATCGTTGCCCATTTCAGCGATTGCCTCTTTGCGTTCTTTTTTAAATTCTTCTATTGGATTCATTTCAGTTTGTAAAATTTTTATTTTATGAAAGATGTAAAGATAGAATTGGAAAAACTTTATTTCAGCAATTCGATAATCTTTTTGATTTCGGTTTTAATCGCATTTTCATCATCCACATTTTCAACACCCAAGTTTTTAATTTTTTCGATGCTAATATGGAAACTATCGGCAGCATTGGGCTTGTCACTCTTCACAACTAATTCAACCTGCCGATTAAATTCACTTGCAAAAACTTCTTGCGTAAATTTTGCAACCTCCACAATCGAAAAATTGTTTTCAGAAGCAATGTTATACAGTTGATAATCTATAGATAAATTATTCAAAATCGCTTCTGTACTTTTTGCTACATTTTGCAACGAAATAAAATTTCGCAACTGCTTGCCCGATGATAAAAGTGTGATGTTATTTTTTTCAATCGCTTCTTTTATAAAACAATTGGGCACCAAACTCCAGCGTTCAATTTGTGCATCCATCATTGCACCATACACGTTGGAAGGGCGAACTGATGAGGCTTTCAAGCCATTTTTTTTCGATGCCATTGCTACATATTCTTCGGCAATTAAATGATTAAAGGCATAATCATTTACAGGTTTTGAAATCGTTTGTTCATCATAATTTCCATTCAACTCCGATTCATACACTTGCATCGTTGAAAAGAAAATGAATTGCGGAATGTTATTTTTCACACAAACATCGATTGCATTTTTTGTTCCGATTAATGATAACTCCACTCCATTTTGGAAATTTTTAGAAACGATATCATTAGCACTTGCTAAATGAATCATGTTATCAGCCTGTATTTGCAAGTTTTTAAAATCATCACTCATCACATCCATTTCCAGCAATTCACAATCGTGCAATTGTTTTTTTACTTCCGTAAAATATTTTCGAGAAACACAAATCACATGATATTTTTTTTCAGAAAAATATTTCGCTAAATAACTTCCAATGAAGCCATTAGCCCCCGTAATGATAATAGTTTCAGGCATTTATTAAATTTCTATAGGTTCAAAATTTTCATCTACAAAAGGAATAGCCGCATCTTTTTCGGAAGTAAGCAACACGGGCAATTTCCATTCGATGCCCACTTTAGGGTCTGCATGATGTATGCCCCCTTCCGATTGTTTATTGTAAAATGCACCCACCAAATAAGTAATTTCAGTTTCTTCTTCCAACGATTGAAAGCCATGTGCAAAGCCTTCTGGCACGTACATCATGTTTTTCTTTTCGGCAGATAATTCGATGCCTACCCATTGCAAAAATGTAGGTGAATTTTTTCGGCAATCCACAATCACATCAAAAATGCTGCCTTTGATACATTTCAACACTTTTACTTCGGCATATGGTGGACGTTGGAAGTGCATGCCACGAATAATTCCTTTGCCAAAAGTGCCGCTATGATTG
Source organism: uncultured bacterium (assembly GCA_903871715.1). GTDB lineage: Bacteria > Bacteroidota > Bacteroidia > Chitinophagales > CAIODY01 > CAIODY01. The sequence goes on along the minus strand of CAIQHW010000061.1, from coordinate 1,492 downwards.
GCTTGTACAAAATGTTGTTTCAAATTATGCTGTGAAAATTCGTTTTCACAAAATGTACGAGTAAAAAAACCACGTTCATCTTTAAATGGCTCCACTTCAATATGGTAAGCACCTTTCAGTTTTAGTTCGGTAAATTTCATTGTATTTTATTTATTCCAGAATAATTGTTCATTAATCAAATGCTTATCCATCAATGCATTTAACACATTTAATCGCATAAAACGACCTTTGCGAAAATCAGCATCGTTGAATTGAATAGCTTGCAAACCACTTACCAAATCTTTAATAGTTTGTTGCAAATTATATTTGGGTTGATGCAATGGTGCTAACTTTTCGAACAAACTAAAATCAACTTTATAACTTCTTTTATCAGGTGCAGCATTTGGATTTACAGTTACCGAAACGCCTGTTAATTCTGCAGCTACGGCTTCTGCCAATTCTTTCACTTGATAGTTCCATACATTGCTGCCAGCATTCACAATCACAAAATTTCCACCAGTATTTTTATCTCGAACTATCCCCCACTCCATTGCCAACGGCATATCTTTTACATTAATTAATGGTCGCCAAGGTGTACCATCGCTCAAAATAGAAATCTGCCTAGCTGTGATTGCACCAGCCACAAAATCATTCAACACCAAATCTAATCGCAATCTGTCACTCATGCCGCAGGCGGTTGCAAAACGCAAACAAGTAATCGTGAAATTATCATCAGCAAAAGGTTTCAGTGCTTCTTCTGAAAATACTTTTGATTTGGCATAAGCCGTTAAAGGATTTAATTCAGAAGTTTCAGTTCGCGGTTTATCATCAGCAAAACCATATACACTGCAACTGCTGGCAAATATGAAGCGCTTTACTCCTGCTGCTTTTGCCATTTCAGCAATTGTTTTTGTAGAGCCAAAATTGGTATCCAAAGTTGGTGTTTCAAATTTATTCCCCATCGGGTCGTTACTAATAGCGGCTAAATGCACCACAGCATCTACGCCATTCAATAATTCTTTTGGAAAATGTCGCACATCGCCAAAATATTGTTCGTTTAATAAATGCTCTGCACCGATTATTGGATTAGTGAATTGCACATTAAAAAATGCGGTATCGAAACCCACCAAATGCGCTGTGGGAAGTACTTTGCGAAAGTGACTGATAACACCTGGACCAACATAACCTAAATTGCCTGTAATTAATATTTTCATTTTTGATTTTAAGTTTTACCAGTTTTTCCATTTTGCATTTCCACTGCTCCACATTTCTTCCAATTCATTTTTATCACGAAGTGCATCCATACATTTCCAAAAACCTTCGTGTTTATAAGCCATCAATTGCCCATCGTTGCTCAATTTTTCAAGTGGATAATCTTCCCACATGATATTGTTGCAATCGTTTTTTAAGTAGTTAAACACTTCTTGTTTCAACACAAAAAAACCACCGTTAATATAGCTACCATCTTCTTTGCTTTTTTCACGAAAGCTGCTCACTGCATTGTTTGTGAGCT
>CAIQHW010000060.1 GCA_903871715.1 uncultured bacterium | reverse complement strand
CGGGCATGGTGGAACTTCTACCAGAGGTTATAATGGCGCACAATCACGTTCGGGTTACAAATCAAAACGTGGTCATGATGGTGGTCAAACGCCTATACAACGTCGTTTGCCAAAACGCGGCTTTAAAAATTTAAACAGAATTGAATTTCAAGTTTTCAATTTGAACAGCTTATCTGATATGGCTGTGAAATATGCAACAACAGTGATTGATGTTGACTTTTTGGTAAAAAATCATATCGTAGGCAAAACTGAAAAAGTAAAAATATTAGGCAATGGCGAATTGAAAAGTGCAGTGAGTGTAAAAGCTCATGCTTTCAGTGCTAAAGCAAAAGAAAGTATCGAAGCAAAGGGAGGAAAAGCAGAAACCATCTAAGCTAAAAAAAATCCATGAAACGATTCATAGAAACCATAAAAAACATTTGGGCTATCGAAGACCTTCGAAGCCGAATACTAACTACAATTTTGTTGGTATTCATTTTCCGATTTGGAACTTATGTTGTATTGCCAGGCATTAATCCTGCGGCGTTAACAAAATTCAGCGAAAAAGGCTCCAGCGGCTTGTTGGGATTATTCAACTTGTTTGTGGGTGGTTCATTTGCTCGAGCATCTATTTTTGCATTGGGTATCATGCCCTACATTTCAGCATCTATTGCAGTACAATTGTTGAGCATGGCTATTCCATCGTTTCAAAAAATGCAACGCGAAGGCGAAAGCGGCAGAAGAAAAATTAATCAATACACTCGTGTTTTTACGATTGTGATTACGATGTTTCAAGGCATTGCTTATGTAACTTATTTGAATGCACAATTGCCCGAAGGAGGAATTATGGTAAATGCAACACTGTTCCGCATTTCAACGATGGTGATGTTAACTGCCGGCACAATGTTTTGTTTGTGGATGGGCGAAAAAATTACCGATAAAGGAATTGGAAATGGTGTGAGTTTGTTAATTATGATTGGTATTATGGCTCGTTTCCCAGGTGCTATTGTAGCTGAATTTCAAGGAAGAATTGCAGCTGGTGGTGGTGGTTTAATTATGTTCTTGTTGGAAATGATGTTCTTGATTGCCATTATTTTCTTCATCGTTTTATTGGTGCAAGGCACAAGAAAAATTCCAATTCAATACGCTAAAAGAATTATTGGAAACAAGCAGTATGGTGGTGTTCGACAATATTTACCTTTGAAAGTAAATGCTGCAGGTGTTATGCCAATTATCTTTGCTCAAGCCATCATGTTTGTACCAGCATTGATTTTGCAAGCATTTCCAAAAGTAGATAGCGGATTTTTATACAATTTGGCGCAATATACATCAGTTACACATAGTTTAACTTTTGGCTTTTTGGTAATCATTTTCACTTATTTCTATACTGCATTAATTGTGAATCCACAAATGATGGCGGATGAAATGAAAAAGAATGGTGGCTTTATTCCTGGTGTAAAACCTGGCAAAAGCACAGCCAATTATATTGATACGATTATGAGTAGAATCACCTTGCCGGGTTCGGTATTCTTGGCTGTGGTGGCTATTTTGCCAGCCTTTGCCGGGTTGTTGAAAATCAATAGTCAGTTTGCAAGTTTCTTTGGTGGTACATCTATCTTAATCATGGTAGGAACTATTTTAGATACTTTGCAACAGGTAGAAAGTCACTTGTTGATGCGTCATTATGATGGATTGATGAAAACTGGTAGAATTAAAGGTCGTCAAGTAGGTAATGCAGCAATAGCAACGCCTCAAGGATAATTGTAGGATGAGTGATAAGATAATTTATAAGACTAATGAGGAGATTGAATTAATCAAAAAAAGTTCTTTACTTGTTTCAGATACCTTGGCTCATGTAGCCTCTATTTTGAAACCTGGTTTAACAACAGCCGCAATTGATAAAGTAATTGAAGATTACATTACCAGCAAAGGTGGTTATCCAGTGTTCAAGGGCTATGAAGGTTTTCCAGCTTCGGCTTGTTTAAGTGTAAATGAAGAAGTAGTTCATGGAATTCCGGGCAAACGGGAATTGAAAGATGGGGATATTATTTCGGTGGATGTTGGAGTATTGATGAATGAATTCGTTGGTGATTCGGCTTACACATTTGCTATTGGAAATGTAGACGCTGAAACATTAAAACTGATGAAAGTTACCAAAGAAAGCCTCTATAAAGGAATTGAGGCTGCAAAAGTGAATAATAGAATTGGAGATATTAGCTTTGCGGTG
>CAIQHW010000059.1 GCA_903871715.1 uncultured bacterium | reverse complement strand
CTTGGTCTTGCCCAAATGTGTTTTGACCCATCTTCGTAAGTACACCAATAATTTTTACAGGAATACTATTGATGCGAATAATTTGCCCTACAGGATTAAAATTTTCATCGCCAAATAAATTGAAAACCACCGTAATGCCTATCAGACAAACCTTTGCAGCCACTTGGTCATCAGCAGTGGTGAAAGTGCTTCCTTTTGAAATAGTCAATGAACGAATGGAGAGATAATCATTTGTAACACCCAAAATCATAGTGTTCCAATTTTGCGAACCAAAAATTACTTGCACTCTTTTTTGGTCAACAGGTGAAACAAATTTTATCAAATCGCAATTCACTTTGATAGCATTCACATCTTCCACCTTGATAGTTTTGTTAGAAGCTGCACCTTGACTTACGCCGCCCATCGCACTATTTCCAGGGTAAACCATTATCGTATTTGTGCCTAAACTTGCAACCGATGCTTTGATATTTTGGTTTGAACCTTCACCAATAGCCAGCATCGCAATCACAGAAGCCACACCAATGATGATTCCTAACATGGTTAAAAAACTTCGCAGTTTATTTCTGTTCAGCGAACGATAAGCAACTTTGAGTAAGTTTAGAATTCTCATTTCTGATTTTATTTAAGTGCAATTCCTAACTTTTCAATTTTATTTAACCACTTTACTCTTAAAGAAATTATCGAGTTTTTTATTGGACCCACATAAGTAACTTTAACTGGTTTAACCCCACAAAACTCCAAAGTAGATTTCTTTAACTGATTAACACTAGGGCGTCCGAAGACAAGCCAATAATACCATGATGGCTGGTCGAGTGTAGTGATGATATGTGCAGTTTTACCTTTTAATAATTTATCCCACCAAACAGAATTTACTCGATACTGAAAATGCAAATCCTGATAAAAAAAGTCTATCAATAAATCCTTTTGAAATTGCAGGAAGTCCACCCCACCAAACAGGATGAATCCAAACTAAATGTTCTGCCCATTTAATTTTTTCCCAAGCATCTAATAAGTCAGCTTCTAATTCTGTTCTTTTTTGATAACCAAATTGCAAATTTGGATTAAAGTTTAAATCTCGAATCACAATTTCTTTGATGTCAGCTCCAGCAGCTATTGCGCCTTTTTTATAAGAAGCAGAAAGTCCAAAATTGAAACTATTCCTGTTCGGATGACCATTTATAATGAGAATTTTCTTCATTGTATTTTATTGAATTTATGTGGTTGATTTCTCGTCAGTCATTGTTGCAATATTTTTCAATTCATTGGTTGCAATTTTTCTTTCCGCTACTAAATGATTAGCAATGATTTTTCCATCTTTAAAAACGATGTTACTCTTTGCAAATTGAGCAATATCAGGCTCATGCGTTACCATCACTACTGTGATTCCTTTGTCATTCAACTTCTGAAAAATCTCCATGATTTCATAACTCGTTCTTGAATCTAAATTACCTGTTGGTTCATCTGCCATAATGATTAATGGGTCATTCACTAATGCTCTGGCAATCGCAACACGTTGTTGTTGCCCACCTGAAAGTTGATTGGGCATAGCATCTACTCTATCACCTAAACCCACTGATTTCAAGGCTTCCAAAGCTTTATCTGTTCTGTTTTTTGTTCCCACTTTACTGTTGTATAGCAATGGCAACTCTACATTTTCCAACGCAGAAGTCCGTGGTAATAAATTGAAAGATTGAAAAACGAAACCTAATTTCGTGTTGCGTAATTCAGCTAATTCATTTTTACTTCTGTTCAATACATCTTTTCCTTCCATCAAATATTCGCCGCTAGTTGGGCTATCCAAACAGCCGATGATATTCATGAATGTTGATTTTCCAGAACCACTTGCACCCATGATGGCTACAAATTCTCCTTTGCTAATTTCTAATGAAACGCTACTCAACGCATGCATTTCTACATCACCAGTTTTATAGGTTTTAGTTAAATTTTTAACAGTGATTAAATTTTCAGGAGTCGTCATTTCTGTTTTTTTCTTGAAGGAAATTTCGGCATGAAAGGGCTTGATGTTTTTGTATCAACTGGTGCATTTTGATTGATGCCAGTTACCACTTCATCGCCTTCGTGAATATCGCCACTCACGGCAGTAAACGACCCATCATTCAAATCTTTCGTCACTTTCACTGGAAAAATATCAAGCTCTTTTTTTATCCAAATGAATCCTTCACTTTCTATAGATTCTACAATTTCTTGTTTCTTTAATTCAGTCGTAGCTCGTTGCTTTTTTAACCAAAAAGTTTTTGTAGAATCAGGTAATTGTTTTGCAGCTTGAATATATTCGGCAGGTGGAACAAATGAAAATGCGTTGCTTGGCACTTTCAAAACATTTTTTCGTTGCT
>CAIQHW010000058.1 GCA_903871715.1 uncultured bacterium | reverse complement strand
TTTCTAAATCGCAAATAATTGGGGCTTCTAAAAACATTTTATCACTTTTATCGTTAGAATTTAAAACATAAAATACCAAATAAATTTCGCCCGAATGTGGCTTTGTGCAAGCATCTACACGAAAATGGATATCACCCATTCGTCCATATAAATTCCAACCCGATGGTCCACACGGGCTTTTTTTTTCGCAAATATTTACATCTTCAAAACTGCCATTGGGCAACAAATTATTTTGTGCAAAAGCTACATTTAAGCTGCATAAAAAAATGAAAAAAGTTAATCGCATTTAAAGTTGGCTAAGAATAAAATATAGAAATGTCTGTGCTTAAAATAATTTTAAAACTCAAATTCACTCACATTTCTATCCTTCAAAATAAGTTCGATAAATTGATGATGATGTTTTTCCGAACCCAATACCGTCCAGCTTCCTACGGCAAGATTACCCGTTTTTTTTTGGTTTCGAGTAAGGATTTTAAAACCATATTTTCGCAAAATTCGTTCATATTTTGAATGGTCGTGTGCATCAAACGGAAAAGTAATTTTGTAAGTTCTCATTTGATTTAATCGGTCGAAATACCTTTCAAACAAAGGAAAAATCATCAACACGGTTAAAACCATGGCACTACCAATTATCGCAACTAAAAAACTTCCTTCGCCCAAAGCCATGCCTAATGCGGCTGTTACCCACATAGCTGCTGCTGTAGTAATGCCATTTACCCGATTATTTTCTGCTTTAAAAATTACACCAGCACCAATGAAACCTATGCCCACTACTAAGTTGGCGGCAATTCTATCGGGATTGACACCACCAATTTCTTTTGAAAAAATGGTAAAAATAGTTGCACCCAAACAAATCAAAATCAACGTACGAAAGCCAGCCGATTTGCTTCGGAATTCACGTTCTAAACCAATTGCGCCGCCAATCACAATAGATAAAACCAACTTCACAATAATTTCATTATCAATTGTCATACAATGAATTTTGTTTTTCAAAAAATATTCAATCAATCAAAATTAACGGGTTAATCGCAAATGGTTTGGTAAATTTGCAACGAAATTGTTGTTCATGAAATCATTCAACGTACCCATCATTTATCGCAGCCAATTGATTGCGGCTATCAAACAAAAACGCAAGGAAGAAGACAAACTGAAAAAGGATTTTTCGCCAACATTGCTTGATTTTGGTGCAGTGAAATTTTATTTGGCTCGTCATTTTGGATTTTGTTATGGCGTTGAAAATGCCATTGAAATTAGCTTTCGGGCTATTGAAGAAAACTTTGGCAAACGAATTTTTTTATTGAGTGAAATGATTCACAACCCACAAGTAAATGCCGATTTGTTGGCTCGTGGAGTACAATTTTTACAAGATACTTCAGGCAAAGAATTGATTGCGATTGAATCGTTGAGTAAAGATGATGTGGTTATTATTCCTGCGTTTGGTACTACCTTAGAAATGGAAGAGCGATTGCGGAAAATGCAAATTGAACCGCATCGTTACAACAGCACTTGCCCTTTCGTTGAACGGGTTTGGAATAAATCGGAGCAAATTGGTGAACGTGGCTACACCATTGTGATTCATGGCAAACCGAATCATGAAGAAACTAGAGCAACATTTAGTCATAGCCAATCGCATACACCATCAATTGTGGTGAAAGACATGGAAGAAACGATTGAACTTTCAACATTTATTTTAGAAGAAAAATCGCAACAAGAATTTGAAAAAAGATTTGCAAAACAATGTTCGCCAAATTTCAATTTTAAAAAAGATTTGCAAAAAATTGGTGTCGTGAATCAAACAACAATGTTAGCCACTGATACACAAGCCATTGCTGATTTTTTAAAAAATGTGATGATTAAAAAGTTCAGTTTAAATGCTGAAACCATTCAAAATTATTTTGCAGATACACGAGATACTTTGTGTTATGCCACCAACGATAATCAAACGGCTGTGAGAGGCATGTTGCAGCAAAACGCAGATTTGGCAATAGTTGTAGGGGGATACAATAGCAGCAACACTTCGCATTTGGTAGAACTGTGTGAAGAAAAATTACCTACATTTTACATCAGCAGCGAAGAAGAAATTGTTTCAAAAAATGAAATTCATCATTTCGATTTTCATCGACACAAAAATGAAATCACTTTTGATTTTATTCCACAAAAAAATCCTGTAACAATTTTATTAAGCAGTGGTGCAAGTTGCCCCGATGCTACCGTTGAAAGCGTTATTCTTCGTTTAGTTTCTTTTTTTAAAAATGCAAAGACGATGGATGAATTGCGGAAGAGTTTTTAAAGAAATTTAAAAACTGCATCAGCACAATTCTCACCATCCAATGCTGCACTGACGATGCCACCTGCATAACCTGCGCCTTCGCCACATGGAAACAAACCTGCAATTTGTGGGTGTTGTAAGGTTTCTTTATCTCTTGGAATACGCACAGGGCTTGATGTTCGGCTTTCAGTTGCCACCAAAGCTGCTTCGTTGGTATAGTAATTTTTCATTCGCTTTGCCCATTGCTTAAATGCACCTTGCAAACTTTCGGCAATAAACTTTGGCAAAGCATTTTTTAAATCAATGCTGGAAATGCCAGGCTGATAGCTGCATTTGGGTAAGGAGCTAGATTTTTTATTTTGTACAAAATCAATCATGCGTTGAGCTGGTGCAACCAATTTTCCACCGCCCAATTCAAAACATTTTTGCTCCACTGATTTTTGAAAATGTAAAAATGCAAGTGGTGATTCAGCATCAATTTGTAATCCTGAATTTGCAATTTGCAACGCATCAACTTGCACCACCATGCCCGAATTAGCAAATGGATTATTTCGTTTTGATGGGCTCCAACCATTAACTACCAGCTCATTTGGCGCAGTAGCCGCCGCCGCAATTATTCCTCCAGGACACATACAAAAAGAGAATACGCCAGTACCATTTACTTGCTCAACCAACGAATAAGAAGCTGGTGGTAAATTTTCATCTCTCACTTTGCAATGATATTGTTGTGCATCAATAATGTGTTGCGGATGCTCGATGCGAACCCCCAATGCAAAAGGTTTTGCTTCAATCAAAATATTTTGGCGATGCAGTAATTCAAAAATATCTCTTGCGCTATGGCCAGTTGCTAAAATTAAAGCATCAGCCTCAAACTTACTATTATCAGCACATTCAACGCCTTTCAATTTATTTTCAGTAATTAAAAATTTGGTAACTTTTTTATCGAAATGCACTTCGCCACCGCAAGCAATTATTTTCTCTCTGATGTTTTGAATGATGTTGGGCAAATGATTTGTGCCAATGTGAGGATGAGTATCAATCAATATTTCAGGCGTTGCACCATGTTTTACTAAGCGATGTAAAATGCGATGAATGTCGCCACGTTTGCTGCTTCGAGTGTAGAGTTTTCCATCGCTATAAGTGCCAGCACCACCTTCGCCAAAGCAATAATTCGATTCGGGATTTACTTCACCATCACGATTTATTTTTGCTAAATCACGGCGTCGTTCACGAACATTTTTTCCTCTTTCTAACATAATGGGTTTCAATCCCAACTCAATCAAACGTAGTGCAGCAAACAATCCTGCTGGTCCAGCACCAACCACAATCACTGATTTCTTTTGTGCTACATTTTGCTCTACAAAATCAATTAATGATGGTAGTATTTTTGGTTCATCCAAAAAAACTTGGATTTGTAGTACATAAAAAACTTGTCGGCTTCGGGCATCAATACTTCGTCGTAAAATGTTGTAATCAGAAATTTTTTGCAGCGGCAAATTGAGTTCTTCGGCAATTAATTGTTTTACATGAATAGCAATAAACGCCTCATTAGGAGTGGCTTTGATAGAAATTACTTTTTGCATAGTGTTAGGTGTTTATCCTAAAAAATTATTTCTGAAAATTAATCTTTTATCTGCAATTAAATAAAACGCTGCAACAACTTTTCAGCTATTTTTGCGTTTATCATTACACAAAATATTTTTTGAAATGGGAAACACAATTCGATTAGCCATCAATGGTTTCGGACGCATTGGCAGATTGTCATTAAGAACAATGTTGAAAAAATCGAACATGGAAATTGTTGCGATTAATGATTTAACCGACACTAAAACTTTAGCTCACTTATTTAAATACGATTCGGCACAACATCAGTTTGAAGGCTCAGTTCAGCACGATGATACACATTTAATCATCAATGAAAAATCAATTTTGATTATAAAAGAAAAGCAACCCGAATTGTTGCCGTGGAAAAATTTGAACATTGATATTGTGTTGGAAAGCACAGGCTTGTTTACCACTAAAGCTGCTGCTGAAAAGCATTTGCAGGCTGGTGCAAAAAAAGTAGTTATCTCTGCACCATGCAAAGACGATGTGAAAACAATTGTATTGGGTGTGAATGATGCACAATTATTGAAAGAAGATGTTATTATTTCCAACGCATCATGCACCACCAATTGTTTGGCACCGATGGTGAAAATATTGGATGATAATTTTGGATTAGACAAAGGATTTATGCTCACGGTTCATGCCATGACAGCCGACCAACGCTTGGTGGATGCGCCTCACAGCGATTTGCGAAGAGCAAGAGCGGCTTCGGTAAATATTATTCCCACCACCACTGGTGCAGCAAAAGCGGTAACCGAAGTGTTGCCACATTTGAAAGGAAAAATAAATGGCAACAGCATGAGAGTGCCTATCATTACTGGCTCTATTACTGATTTTACAGCCATTTTGAAAAAAAATACCACAGCTGAAGAAATCAATAATGCTTTTAAAGTATCTGCTGATGCGGCTTACAAAGGCATCTTACAATTTACTGATGAACCTTTAGTAAGCAGCGATATTATTGGCAACTCACACAGTTGCATTTTCGATTCGCTTTCGACTATGGTAATGGGAAATAATTTTGTAAAAATTGTGGGTTGGTACGACAATGAATATGGCTACAGTAGCCGCATTGCGGATTTGATAGAAAAAATGAGTAGTTAATTTAGCAGCTCATTCTGGTTTCTTCAATAATCAAAAAGAAACCAGAAACGAGCCACCAACAACCATTCTACTGCTTTACCAATTTTCCACGTTGTAAAATTGTGGTTGATTTATTTTCAATCGAGTAAAAATAAATGCCGCTGTTATAATCAGTTAAATCAATCTCATTAATGCTTTGCGAACAATTTTGATGTTGCAATTCTTTTCCTGTTACATCAAAAATATGAACGGTAAAACTTTCGTGTGATGGATTATTGATATAAACTTTGTTGTTAGTTGGGTTTGGGTAAACAGAAAAACTATTTTCATGGCTTGAAACACTATTCACACCAGTACTTTGCGAACCATACTTACCACAACTCAAAGTATTATAAAATGCAAAAACAGAATCACGAGCAGCTTCAATGCCAGCAAATGATGGACATGGATACACATCGCGCCAATGTGTGATGGCAGCAAAATCAAGTTCAGTTGTGTCGCCAGGTCTTAATTTAATTGGGCCTACCGAAATTAAAGAACGTAAATCACTCGGTGTTTGAGTTGGATTACACCAACTCCAATAAGGTTGTCCATTACTTGGATTAGTTCCTGACAAGCTTGGACTGCTTGGAAAGGCATAATTTGAAGTAATTGTTCCACCATGACCATTGCCACCATAAGTAAGATGTGTTCCATCTAACCAACTACCTGTAAGGTACTGATAATATTGGGTTGCTTGAGTTGGGTTGCCACTATATCCACTACCATTGGCATAAAAATAAATCCCTTTGGTTTTATAGTTAGCATTGAGATTGTAATTTTTCGCATTCAACAAAGCAATGCCTTGCATCGGAATATTAGTTCCATAGCCTATCGGGCAAGGATTATCTGTAGCTGTGCTGTTGTAAGCAATAAACATTTGCCTTGAGCTATCACTTCCAAAATAGTCATCAGTGTAGCATCCCAAATCATAATCAACCCAAATTCCAAAATGAAAACTGTCATACACATAGTTGCTTTTGTTTACAATATAGTATTTATAAAATGTAGTGTTATTAATAGCTGCATTTGCAGAAGAAAAAGAATACGCCATACACTGAATCTCAACTCCAAGAGGCATTCCAGAAGATTCGGTGTGTGTGTTTCCCTTATCATTAATCACGTACCACAATGCTTCATCGCCGCAAATGTTAGGATAATCGCCGTCTAACGGATTATAATTGCCATCATTATTTACATCTATAAACGGTGCTAAAGTTTGATTGATTGTTAATGAAGATCCGAAAGCTCCCTTTGCATAAGGGTTTCCTTTAGCTGGCCATTCTAATAAACTCGTTGGTGTATTAGCAATGGTATGCATTGCATTGCTAATATGCGTTGCAATATCGGTCGCATAAATTTTCCAAATCTTGTCATACTGTGAACAAGTATTAGTGTTCACATTTCCCGTAGCATCAAGCGGACCGCTAAAATAATCATTTCCACCTTGACGATAAGTTTGCGCTGCAACATGTAATTGCCCAGCAGCATCATAACCACCCATCCAAATTGCTCCGGCAAATAAAGTGCTTACACGATTAGCTTTAGGCACATAATAATGTGCAGCTCCCAAAGCTCTGTTCCACCACATATCGCCGCCATTCATAATTAAAGCGTTGATGTTATTGACATCCAACGTATCGCTGGCTGTGGTTTGATTGCATTGTGCGAAAATTTTTGTTTGAAAAATTATCAAGCCAAAAACTAAAAAGAGTATTTTTTTTTTCATGATAAAATTGATTTA
>CAIQHW010000057.1 GCA_903871715.1 uncultured bacterium | reverse complement strand
GGCTATTGAGAATGCTAAAAAGATCATTGTATTGCAAAAAGAATTCGGTTCTTTTAAAAAATGGCTCGAAAGCAATCATCCATTGAGTAAAGAACAGTGGACTAAATTATTTAAAAATACATTTTATTTTACTGGCGGCGAAATTGTGAATGAATTTCTAATGAGCATAGGCTATCTTCCTGGTGCGCATGAGCCTAGCTGCCCGGTGTATAAAAAAATCATCAAACAACAACCTGCATGGAAAAGCAAATAAATGTAAAGAGAGTTGTTGTGATAGGTCCTGAATCAACCGGGAAAAGCACTTTGTGTGAAAAATTAGCCCAGTATTTCAATACCACTTTTGTTCCTGAATATGCACGTGAATATTTGTTGACACATGGAACGAACTATACAAAAGACGACTTGCTGATTATTGCAAAAAATCAAGTGGAATCAGAGGATACAATTATTCATTCAATTGAGCGTACTCAATCTGCCGACAAATTAGCGAATTCTTCTGCTGTTTTTATTGACACTGATTTATATGTAATGAAAGTGTGGAGTGAGTTTGTTTTTAATAGTTGTGATAATTATATTTTAAATGGAATTGCTACAAGAAAGTACGATTTGTATTTATTGTGTCTTCCTGATCTTCCTTGGGTAAAAGATTCGCTGCGTGAGTATCCTGATCAAGTAACAAGACAACGATTGTATCAATATTATAAAGATGCATTGATTCATCAATCTACTCCTTGGGTAGAAATTAGTGGCGATTATGATACTAGGCTGGAAAAAGCAATTGCGGCAGTGAATCAGTTATTTTAATATTGCTTGAACATCTGGATCTCCTTCTAAATTATTCATTTGAGCTACAATTCTTGATGCTCTTATTATTACATACCTGCTTGCTGGGGAAACTGAATATTTTTTTGGATTGGGTAAACAAGCTGCAATCATTGCTGCTTCTCGTCTTGTAAGCTGTTTGGCATCTTTATTAAAATAGGCTTTAGCAGCAGCTTGCACACCGAAAATTCCCTTGCCCATTTCTGCAACATTCAAATAGGTTTCCAAAATTCTTTGTTTGCTCCACAAATGTTCAATCATAAAAGTAAAATACACTTCCAATCCTTTTCTAATAAAACCTCCATGTTGCCATAAAAATACATTCTTGGCAGTTTGCTGACTTATGGTACTTGCGCCTCTGGTTTTATTGGGATGCTTTTCATTATACTTCATGGCTTTTTTAATCGCCTTGATATCAAATCCATCATGATCTGGGAAAAGCTGATCTTCCGATGCCATTACTGCGAGTTTTATATTAGAACTCATTTCATCGTAATCAACATAATCTCTCTTCAGTCCATTCCCCTCTGTCAGATTCACTAATTGTGTAATAGTAATCGGCGGATTGATCCATTTGCAAAATAGGATGTATACAAGTTGGCTAATAAAAAGGAATAGCAATATTTTTGGTATAATGCCCCATTCGTTTTTTTTAATTTTCTTCTTCATTTAATAATAGTCTGTTGATTGTATTATTTCGAATGTGCTAGTTTTTATTAATATTAGTATATATCACCCCTATTAATAGCGCCAATCCAAAGGTTAAAAATAGCAACCCAGAAATTTTATTGATTATTATAATATTTTTATTGGT
>CAIQHW010000056.1 GCA_903871715.1 uncultured bacterium | reverse complement strand
CACAACTGTTTTTATGCCTATTTATGAGATTGCGGCATGGAAATTAAAAGTTATGAAGACATGGCGTGGCAGTTGGGCATCAACACCATTGAAACCGTGCACAGAATGAAGTCGGCTGAATTCGTTGCTTTGGGTGAGGAGATGTTAAAGGCAGCAAAACTGATTCAACATGGAGGTGTGTTGGCAAATCAAGGCGAAATTTATGAAGCGTATCAGCGGTGTTTGCGATTAATGAGCTACTTGCAAGCCGTTGAATCGATGGGATTAATTAGCGCTGCAGAGTATCGGGATTTTGAAATACAAATACTGTCGTTAACGCAGCGATTGCAGACGGCTTACAAAACAATTGGCCCGTTGAAAAAGCCCCAATGTTAACTTTGTGTTAAACATGGATTAACGCCTTTTTCTTGCTCGTGCTGTGGGTAATTTTGTATTGATCAAAACAACAGTAAAACCATGGCATTCAACAACATTCTGAGCGTTTTTTTACCTAAGGACAAGGTATTTTATAATCTTTTTGAGCAAACAGCTCAAAATGTCACGGAGATGGGAAAATTATTGCATCAATATGTATTTGAGGCCGACCCCAATATCCGATTAAAAATCAGCAAACAGATTGAAGATTATGAGCATAAGAATGATGAAATAACGCATAATATTTTTACTGAATTGGGCAAGAATTTTATCACACCTTTTGATCGTGAGGATATTCACTATTTGGCTTCTGCAATGGATGATGTTGCTGATTACATACATGCCTCGTGCAAAAAGATGCAATTTCATGGCGTAAGTCCGCATGAGCAGGGGATTCAAAGTTTAGCAGAAATCATTATGCAAAGTTCAGCGGAGGTTGGAAAGGCGGTAATGCAGTTGAGAGAATTGAAACGTCCTGAAAAAATCATGGAATGTTTGGTTCGTATTAATAGTTTTGAAAATCATGCGGATGATGTATTTGACATGAGCATTAAGAATTTGTTTGAGGTAGAAAACGACTTCAAGGAGCTTATCCGTAAGCGCGAGGTATACACTGTGATGGAAGTTGCAACCGACAAATGTGAGGATGTGGGAAATGTGATAGAAACAATTATCGTTAAATACGCCTAATTGGCAATTTATAAATAAAGGAATGTCAACCCTGGTTATAGTAATCATTGTATTGGCATTGGTGTTTGATTACATCAATGGTTTTCATGACGCAGCGAATTCCATTGCAACCGTGGTGAGCACAAAAGTGCTAACACCCCTCCAAGCGGTGTTATGGGCTGCATTATTCAATTCGGTGGCATTTTTTATCTTTAAGGATCACGCTGTTGCGAATACAATTGCCAAAACTGTAATCGATAATTATATCACATTGCCAGTCATTTTGGCTGGATTGGTTGCGGCGATTTTTTGGAATTTGCTTACGTGGTGGTTTGGAATCCCTAGCTCATCGAGTCACACTTTGATAGGTGGTTTTGCGGGTGCCGCCTTGGCGCATGCATATTTTGTGAAGGGATGGGTTCCCTTTGGCGAGGTTGTAGAAATGGACAAAATCACCAAGACCGTTTATTTCATTTTGCTTGCTCCACTTATTGGTAT
>CAIQHW010000055.1 GCA_903871715.1 uncultured bacterium | reverse complement strand
CCTGCCGATGCTGGACCTGATTGCACAAAATAAGATGAGAACATAACAATACTGGACAAAAAGAACATCCAGTAGCTCAACATATTTAATACAGGCGATGCCATATCTCTTGCGCCTACTTGTAATGGAATTAAGAAGTTAGAAAACGTTCCGCTCAATCCGCCAGTTAATACAAAGAACACCATAATTGTTCCATGCATAGTTACTAAAGCCAAATAATATTGAGGGTCAATTTTCCCATCTGGTGCAAAATTGCCTAACAACGCATGTAAGAATGCAAAATGTTCATCAGGATAACCTAATTGAATGCGAAATAATGCACTCATTAAACCACCAACCACAGCCCATAAAATGCCCGTAAACAAAAACTGCTTGGCAATCATTTTATGGTCTTGCGAAAAAATGTATTTGCTGAAAAAAGTATCATGATGGTCATGCGGATTAATCTCATGGTGATGATGCTCGTGCCATGCTGCTTCGTGATAAATTGCTTCTTCCGAAACGTGATGTGTTGCTGTTGACATATTTTTATGTTATCGTTATTTTATTAAAATTTTAAGAGAAAAAGAGTTCAATTATTTTTTCTCTTCTTTTTTGTCCTTCGCTGAAACTGTCTCTGCCATTGCTGTTGGAGCTGGTTGCATTGTTTCGTAGTAAGGTTTTTGGTCTTTTATCCATGCATCAAACTCTGATTGTGTTTGCACTACAACCGACATTTTCATAGCGTAATGACTTTGCCCACAAATTTGTGCGCAAGCCAATTCGTAATTGAATTTTGGATTGCCTGTAATTCGACGCATATCTTCTGTTGTGTATTTAGGCGTAAAGCAGAATGTAGTTGGAATACCTGGTACTGCATCCATTTTTACACGAAAATGCGGCAAATCGAAATTGTGCATTACATCTCGTGAATTGATGATAATTTTTGTGGGTTTGCCAATTACAAAATGCAATTCAGTAGGCAACACATCATCATGCGTTAAGGAATCATTCCAATCCATTCCTAACACATTGTTGTCATTAATAAGCGTAAAATTTTTATGCCCTAATTTTCCATCTTTGCCTGGATAACGAGCAATCCAATTAAACTGTTTGCCCGTAACCTCAATCACCATCGCATCTTTGGGCGCAGGAGCTGTAATTTTATACCAATAGAATAATCCTGTAACCACCAGCACGGTCATAAAAATGGCAGGAATAATTGTCCACCACATTTCCAATTTATTATTTTCGGGATAGTACAAAGCTTTTTTGCCATCTTGTTCACGATATAAATATGCGAACAAAAACAAAGCAAATTGAGTAAGAACAAATACAATTCCAGTAATGATTAAAGAAATGTTGAACAAATTATCTATCCAGACACCATGCACCGAGGCTGATTCAGGCAGAAAATGACTTTTATAATGCATGGTTGACCAAACAATTCCAATAAAAAACACAGGCATAAAAATCAACAATAACCAACCTAAAATTTTATTGCTGTCTTTTCTCGATTGCGTCATGCCTTTTAAAACACTCACCATTTCGCTGGTTTTCGCCACTTGAAAAACGATGCTGATTAATAAAAAGATGATGGCTACTACAATTATCGTTGTCATATTTTGTGTGTTGAAATTCTATTTTTATTTTTTTATTTTTTTCAAAAATTTAAAGTGAACAGAAAGCTATTTTTCACTTTTCAACTTTAAAAACTTTT
>CAIQHW010000054.1 GCA_903871715.1 uncultured bacterium | reverse complement strand
TCAGTTCCTAAATCTACGGTAAATTCATTTACATACAAATCTATATGTTGTTGCATCACTTCGGGTTGCATAGTTTGCGCATGTTGTTTCACAAAGTCACTTAAATAAGGTTTTCGTGTCAATGCCCATTCTACACTTTGTTTCAACAGATTTTCTACTTTTGATTTTACTGCTTCGCCATGCTTTTTATGAATAACAATGCCGCCTAACGGAATAGCACAGCCTGTGTAATTTTCCCACCATTCACCCAAGTCAATTATTTTTTTCAATCCTTTTTGCTGATAAGTAAATCGGTTTTCATGAATGATTAATCCAGCATCTACATCACCATTTAAAACAGCATCTTCAATTTCTGAAAACACCATTTCAACTTTATTTTTTAAGGTTGGAAATTTGGCACTCAACAAAAAATTGGCAGTGGTAAATTTTCCAGGAATGGCAATTTTTAAATCCGAAATTTTATCTTCATTAAAATGGTTTTTGGCAATCAATAAAGGTCCGCAACCTCTGCCCAAAGCACTGCCGCTATTGAGCAATTCATATTTATCTTGCAAATGCAACCAAGTGTGGAAACTTAATTTGGTGATGTCTAATTCTTCAAGAAATGCTTTATGATTCAATGCTTCTACATCAGCTATAAAAGGTTGGAAGGAAAAATTTTGTTGAAAATCTTTTTGCAACAATCTTTCGAAAATAAAAGTATCGTTTGGGCAAGAACTAAATCCAAGAGTCATGTTTTTCATTTTTTGAAAACAATTTTTTTGATTAGAAGTTGTCAAAAAGAAATAGAAAGAACTGTTCTAAAATTTTTAGAACAGTTCTTTTCAAATGCTTGTTGCAGGCTTATTTTAACACATCAAATTCTACTCGACGATTTTTTGCTCTGCCTTCTTCGGTTTTATTATCAGCCACAGGATTGGTTTCGCCATAACCATAAGTTGACATCCGATTTTCCTCTACACCTTTTGATGCTAAATAAGTTTTTACTGCATCTGCTCTATCTTGGCTTAATATTTTGTTACTGCTTTCCGAGCCTACATTATCGGTGTATCCCGAAATCATCACACGATATTTTTTGTGTTTGTTCATCAATTCTGCCAATGAATCTAAACTTGGGAATGATTTTTCTTTGATAATGGCTTTGTTATTATCAAATTCTAAATCGTTAAACACATTGTCAATTACCACTTGTTCTTTGTCAGTTAATTGTTTCACTGGGCAGCCATTGTTACTTCGTGGTCCTTTCACTTTTATACATTTATCCAAATTGTCTGGAATGCTATCGCCATCAGTATCTGGGCAACCATAAGTTTCTTTTGGGCCTGGTTTATCGGGACATAAATCATCTATATCTGGGATGCCATCTTTGTCTTTATCAGGGCAACCTTTCAAATCAACTGATCCTGCTTTATCTGGGCAACGGTCATCTTTATCAGGCACACCATCTTTGTCTTTATCAGGGCAGCCTTTTAATTTTTTGTCGCCTGGCTCATTAGGGCAAGCATCATCTTTATCTGCAATGCCGTCTTTATCTTTATCAGGGCAACCATTTAATTTTTTCGAGCCTGGTTCATCAGGGCAAGCATCCAACGAATCTTCTATGCCATCACCATCTCTATCTGCACATCCTTTAAACTTCTCAATACCAGGTACATCAGGGCATTTGTCGTCTTTATCCATAATACCATCCCCGTCTTTATCAGGACAGCCTTCGGTTTGGCAAGTGCCTTTTTCTTTAGGGCATTTATCCAATTTATCTGATACACCATCTTTATCACTATCAACTCTCTTCTTTTTGCAAATAGGGAGCATTACACCACCATAAATATTAATACCCTTCAATTTGCCAACTCCTAATATGCCACTTAAATTATCAGTTCCAAAATAGGCGGGACCAAGCCTAAATGCAAACCCAGCTTGTAATGTTTTAAAAGTTGGTCTATAAATAATAGGAACTGAAAGCTCTGCCCATTTGTGTTCTAATCGAGGAGTAATGCATAAAATTGAATTGGTAACTGAACCATCTGCTAAATTAGCATTGCGTAAATTATGAACATAAATAGCACTTACATAAAGTTTGCCTTGAACATTATAGTCGGCTTGGAAATTGGCTACAGTTGGCAATTTCTGAATAAATGCAACTGGGTTGGCTGCAACAGGATGACCTAAAACGTGGCTGAATAATTGCACAATGTTATCGGTACTAGAGATATGTTTTACCGTATCAGTTTGTCCCCATTTAACTGTGTCAGTTGGACTAATGGTTGAACCACCATGCAATACTGCTTGGCTCACTGCGCTACTTTTGTAGGTAATGTGTCCAATGTCTGTTAAACTAAAACCCAGCTTCAGCTTGTATTTATTTACTTCTGGATTTCGTTGCTGATGACAATCCATGGTATAATAATATTTGCGTACTGGTCGCCATTCATATTGCCCACCAATATCCAATCCCCAACCTGTGCCCAAAGCATTTCCACCATA
>CAIQHW010000053.1 GCA_903871715.1 uncultured bacterium | reverse complement strand
TCGTCAACAACCCTATTCTGTTGTGTTGTTTGATGAAATTGAAAAAGCACACCCATCGGTGTTTGATATCTTCTTACAAATATTAGATGAAGGCAAAATGCACGATAGGCTTGGCAAAGAAGGCGATTTCAGCAATGCCCTAATCATCTTCACCAGCAACATCGGCAGCGATTGGATAGTGGAAGAATTTAACAAAGATATTATTCCAAAATCATCGCAGTTGATGGAAATTATGACCAAACATTTCCGACCAGAATTTTTAGCTCGATTGACCGAGATTGTTCCTTTCGCACCAATCAGCGAAAAAAATGTGGTAAAGATTTTAGAAATTCAAATGAAAAGTTTGATAGAAAGTTTGGGCAAACAAAATATGACTTTGGAAATTTCGGAAGATGCAAAATCGAAAATTGCATTAACTGGTTTTACACCAAAGTATGGTGCACGGCAGATTTCGGGCGTTATCCGAACTTTTTTAAGAAGACCAATTTCAAAAATGATTGTGAGTGGCGAAGTGAAAAAAGGTTGTGCTATTAAAGTAACACTAGATGATGAAAAAGAATTGAAATGGGATGTACAAAATAAAGCAGTTATAGAATCAACGGTAGCATAATTCTATTTCAAATTTCGACATAAAAAATTCACAAAAAATATTTTGAAAATCAAAATCAAACATTCTACATTTACATTTCTAAAAACAATTTTTCTAAACAATAAAAATCTATCGCTATGTTTAATTATGGAGTTGGAGGCAACGAAGTAAAACAAGAAGCCTCGGAAGGAATGGCTGACATTCCTTTGAACAGAAGTCTTTTCATTCAAAAATTAACAGCCGATGAAGCCATAAAACCGCAGGCTGTTTATGATTTAAAAAACGTGGATGAAGTGTTTGAACACTTTAAACCGCAAGTATCTGTTGAGTTTGATAAAACAGATGGCACCACTGTAAATGAAGATTTTCGATTTGGAAACGTGGGCGACTTTAGCACTAAAAGCATGACTGCTAAGAGTAATTTTTTGCAAGATTTAAACATACAGCAAGAGCAGTATCAAAAAATTATTAAGCAAATGAAAACCAACAAAATGATGAAAACAGTGTTGGAAAATGCTGATGCAAAGGCAGCATTCATTGAATCGTTGCAAGCTTTGATTCAAGAATTGGACGAAACAAAATAATTTCTTTTCACTAAAAAAAATTAAAAAACATTATGTCAGATACTCAACAATCAGCAGCTGGTGCCGAATATAAAATGCCCGAAAAGCTCGCAAATCCAACACAATCGTTGGAGCAAAGCATAAATAAATTAGCCAAGATGGGCGGCTTCGATTTTATCGAAAATGCTATTGATGGTGCTCAAAACCTAAACCCCGAGCGCAAAGCAAGAAAAAAAATCTTTTTAACCGATGCTGAAAAAAAAGCAGAACGTGAAGATTTGAAAAAGAAAATGTTGCTGTGGTTAAATTTAATTTCAGAAAGCAATAGTGTAGATGAAATTGTAGAAAAAAGCACCGCTAAAACTGAAGAAGCATCAAAATGTTTGAAACAAAATTTGAAAAAAGCTTTGGATGCCACTCGTGAATTGGAAACCAATTATCGTTCGTTGGCAGCGTTTTACAAAAACACTGAATCGGATAAATTGAAAAACGTAACCATCATCAATGCGTCATTAGACCAGTTGAAAGACTTGGACAACAGCCGCTTTATTGATTATGTAGAAAATGAATTGAAGCAAAATTACGACCGATTAGATTTGAGAGACAATTACTCGATTATGTGTGTGCCAGGTTATTTGGGCTCAAATAAAGTGATTGAAAAATGGGCAAAAATTGCACACAACAATAAAGTGATGATGGTAACTGATTTTGAAAATTTAGATAGTAGCGATGATGTGGTGGATATGTTTGAATCGGCAAATTTAGCTGGTGGCGATATTTACAAAAGCAATGTGGTAATGGCTGCCAATTGGTTAGTTGGTCGTGCAAAAAATCAAGAGTTGGGCGAAGAAGAAGATTTGATGGTGCCACCGTCATCGGCATTAGCAGGTAAAATGTACACTACATTAATGAGTCAAGTAACCGCTGGTAAAAAATATGGCGGCATGAATGAAGTAGATGGTGTAAAATTCGATTTGAAAAAAAGCGAAATTTCGCAAATGGACAAAATCGGATTAGTGCCAATGGTAAACGAATATGGCAAAGTAATGGCGTTTTCGGCTAAAACTTTGTTTAATGGCGATAACCTTGGATTGCAGACCTACTCAGTGGTTCGGGTGTTCGATTACATTAATAAAGTGTTGATTGATTTTTTAAATCGTAGAGCATTTGAAAATTGGACCAGCTTAACTGAAAAAGATTTAAGAGAGCAAATAGTAAAATTCTTAGACCGCATTACTGGCCCAAGCAATTTAATTGAAAAATTCCGAATCTTACGTTTTGAAAAAGATGATGACCAAAAAGATAAAATCCATTTGGATATTCACATCACGCCATATTTTCCTGCAAAGAGTTTTATGCTTAAATTGGATGGTACAAAAGGTGATGATGGCACTAATTGGGAAACAGAAACCAAACAGGCTTAATTTCAACAAACAAATATTTCTTAACAATTAAAAATCAAACAACATGTCATTTAGCGCAAAATTAAAATTCGGTTCAAAAGAGTATGATGTATTATCATGCAGCTACTCAT
>CAIQHW010000052.1 GCA_903871715.1 uncultured bacterium | reverse complement strand
GGTCCAATCGAATTATCAGTGAAACATGAAAGCATCATCGAGAAAGAAGAAATCACCACCAAACTTACAATCGCAATTAAAAAAGCAAACATAAATCGCCACAACACATCTGTTGAACGAAGAATAATTAACGATTCGCTTTTGATAACAATAATATCTCCATCACCAAATATCAAACGACTTAAACCCAATGCTAGCAAGCCTAACCAAGCCACTAAACAAACGGTATAAATTGTGCCAGCAAAATATTTGGATAGTAAAATTTGAATTCGTGAAAATGGTTTTGTGGCTAATAATCTAATTGTGCCAGTAGCTGCTTCCCCCGAAATCAAATCGCCAGTAACCAACGCCACCATCAATGGCATTTGCATAATTAGTGTTTGCAAAATGATAAAGCAAATTTGATTGCCATTTAAAATATTGCCTTGCATCACAAATGTTTGTTGCAAATTTTGAAACACAAAATTGATATAGTTATCGCCTTGTAAATACAAAGCAAACTGAATCAGCAAAATCACCACAGTAACAGCCAGAAAACCAATGTAGCTTCGTGGTTTGGTGATTATTTTATACAACTCAACTAAAGTTAATTGCAGCATTTTATTTTAGGAATGAGTAAGTTTTAAAAAATAATCCTCTAATTTTTTGCGGTACTGAATGGCAAACAACTCCACTTTGTTTTCATTCAAATAATTAATCAGCGCAGGAATTTCCTCTTTCGATAATCGCAAACTGATTTGCGTTTTATCCACTGAAACTTCATTCTTTCGCCATTGCGAATTTGCCAAAATAGCTTGTAATTGAGCAATATTAATGGGTTCAATGAACACCAACAAATCTTCGGTGGAAAGTAATTCATTCACCTTGCCTTGTACCGCCACTTCGCCTTTGTTGATAATCGCCATGCTATCAGCAATCAATTCTATCTCACTTAAAATGTGCGATGACAGAACAACCGTTTTATTCTTTTCATTTTTCAATTGCAAAATCAAGTTTCGCAAATCAATGATGCCTTGTGGGTCTAAGCCTGTAGTAGGTTCATCTAAAATTACTAAATCAGGATTATGAATTAAAGCTTGTGCAATGCCTAGCCGTTGCTTCATTCCATGGCTATAGGTTTTTACTTTATCAGTATCTCGTCCTTTCAAACCAACCAATTCAATCACTTCATCCAACATTTTTTGGGTTGGATTTATTTTGCTCATTTTGGCAAACAATTCTAAATTTTTTCGAGCCGATAAGTATAAATAAAAATCAGGTTTTTCGATGATGCAGCCAATGTTTTGTAAAATTTCATTTCGCTTTTCAAACAAACTTTTTCCAAAAATTTTTATGCTGCCCGAATTGGGTTTGATGAGCGAAAGCATCATTCTAATCGTGGTGCTTTTGCCTGCGCCATTCGGACCCAACAAGCCAAAGATTTCACCTTTAGGAACATTTAAATGCAAATGATTTACGGCAACATGCTTGTCGTAAATTTTCACCAAATCATTCAACTCAATTACATTTTCCATTGCCGCTATAACATTGTTTCAGTTAAAAAAGTTTTGAAATAAAAACGCTGCAAAGCGTTAATTATTTCGCTACACAAGATTTTGTTTTTTTTTCTTGCTAATGATTTGCTACAAACGTTAAAGCAAAAACAAAGAGAAATTTGAATTTGGTTGTACTAAAAAAGTTGGGATTTACTATTCAAAAGAAATAACCCTTTATTTAATAAAAGCAAAATAGCGGACTCATAAATTTGTAGTTCGCTATTTTATTGTTTCTATTGGGTTGTTTTTTTTATTTCCTCTAATTGCTTTTGTAATTGCTCAATGTAAAATTTAAATTGCATGATTAGTAAAGTAGGAAAGATTTTGGTTTGCTTTGATGCAAAGGTGAAGAATCATTGATTTTAATAGCTACGAGAAAAAGCGTAAAAACATAGGTAGAATGCTATTCTCATATCCAATAACTACATTAGAATTTGTACTACTTAACAATTAGTAAGTATTGTGTTGGTAGTAGTGAAAAAAGTACGGAACATCCAATAGGAGTTGTGGTTTATTTTATTCGTTGTTTTAGTTCTTCCAATTGCTTTTGCAATTCTTCAATTATTTGTTGTTGGGTTTCTACTTTTTCATTCAAAGCTTTGATGGCAGCTAATGAAACACCGCTTGGATCAATGGTGCTAATGTGTTTATCGTCAGTTCCTAATTCAAATTCTTTGTAAAAATCTTGCGCCATAGGTCCAATGTGATATTCATCAGTGCCTTTATAACGCCATTTGCTGATATCCAATTGCGATATTTTTTTCAACACCTCATTGCCATCTACTTTGGTAAAATTATCTTTTAGGTTTCTATCCGAAGCATTGGTCCAAGTGCCACCCAAAGTTAAATAAGCCCCATTGCCATTGCTCGATGAAGTGCCTACCACCAATGCTTTTGTTGATGAATATGCGCCGCCATTGAATTGCGTAGATACAACACTTGAATTACCGATGGCTACTGTGTTTGCATTACCATTATACAAACTTGTTCCGATTGCAATATTGTTTGTGCCTTGCGCTTGCGCACCATCGCCAATTGCAATAGCATCTTGTGCACTGGTGTAAGAACTTTTTCCGATTGAAATAGCATAAGCTCCTTGTGCTTGTGATGACCCACCAATTGAAACCGAATAGCTGCCATTTGTGTATGCACTTGTTCCAATCGAAACGGCGTAAGTAGCTTGGGCTTGCGCTGCATCGCCGATGGCCATTCCATATTGAGAATTCACATTGGCACTTCTGCCAATTGCTAAACCGTTTGAATTTTGTACTTGCGCCGAAGAACCGATGGCGGTTGAATAATTATAAGCACTGCCACCAGTTACATTGGCTGATGGTCCGATAGCTATATCATCTGTACTTCCAGATCCTGGTTGTACTTGTGAATTATTGCCAATAGCCAAACTATTTGCCATCGTTGATGAAGCGCTATAGCCTAATGCTAAGGAATTTGTTCCAGTTGCTGAAGAAGAAACACCCAGTGAAGTGCTTGTTGCACCTATGTTTCCGGCTGTTACACTGTTTCTTTTAAAAGTTAAATCTTGTGCATCAGTAGTGCCAATAAAATTTGTTCCTGCTGTTGTTCCGCTATTACCTGTCAAACTCCAACCACTTCCACCGCCAGCAGTTACCCAACTTAAATTGCCAGCACCATCCGTTTTTAATACTTGCCCGGCAGTTCCATCAGCACTTGGCAAAGTATAAGTAGTAGAACCTGCTGCTGCTGCCCCCTTCAAGCCAACATAACCAGATGTAGAACCGCTCAATCTTAAAGTTCCTTTTACATCTAAGGCCGAACCCGGTGATGATGTGCCAATGCCAATATTACCAGCCGAAGTGATACGCATTCGCTCTGCATCATTTGTTCCAAATACCAAATCGTAATTAGTAAATGAACCTATAAAAAGCGGAGCGTTAGATAATGACATTAATGTGGCTGCCCCTGCCATGCTATTACCAAATCTGGTTTCTGAATAACTTGAGCCATAAGCTCTCATATCTAACATGCCACCATTAGTACCTGTGTTGAAAGCACTCAAAATAGTTCGGTCGGTTGTTGCAGTACTTACGACTTTACCTTGTACACTGCCACCAGTGCCTGAAACATGCAGTAAATAACTTGGTGTAGTTGTTCCAATCCCCACATTCACAGCGCTTGCGCCAGTTCCACCCAACACCATACTATTGCTTGCACCTACCTTTGCATTATAACCAATGGCTGTGGCGTTAGAATAATTTGTTCTTAATGCATCAGCACCATAACCAATAAATGTATTGTTAGAACCTAAAGTATCGCTCATACCTGCTTGATAACCCATTGCAGTTTTATTGCTCCCAGTTGTGGCGTTATAAAGTGCTTGGTAACCCATTGATGTATTATTACTGCCTGTAGTATTATTACCTAAGCCTAAGCCACCTAGATTGGTATTGTAACTGCCTGTTGTAGTTTTTTGTTGTGATTGTCCACCAACCGTTACGTTGCTTGCGCCTGTGGTATTTGCAGCTAATGCAGACTGACCAATAGCCACATTGCTTGAACCCGTAGTGTTTAAACCCAATGCAGATTGCCCCATCGCCATGTTATTGCTACCAGTTGTGTTGCTACCTAATGCAGATTGACCTATGGCTGCATTTTGTGAACCAGTTGTATTACTGCCTAATGCAGACTGTCCAATGGCTACGTTATTACTTGCTGTGGTGTTGGATGATAATGCTGATTGCCCAATAGCCACATTTTGTGTTCCAGTTGTATTGCTTGTCAATGCCGAACCACCAACGGCTGTGTTGTTGTCGCCAGTTGTGTTTGATGATAAAGCCCAAGTGCCAATGCCCACATTTTGCGAACCAGTAGTATTACTTTGCATGGCTTGATTTCCAAATGCTGAATTATAACCTCCTGTTGTGTTGGAATACAAAGCGTTGTAACCAGTTGCTGTACCACCTGCGCCTGTGGTGTTGGAATAGCCCGACATATAGCCCAATGCAGTATTTTGCGAACCAGAAGTATTGGTATAAAGAGATTTAAAACCTAAGCCAGAGTTATAATTTCCAGAAGTATTGGAGAATATTGATTTACTACCAATGGCAGTATTAGCAGAACAACCGCTTGTTTGGTTATACAATGCACTATCGCCTACTGCAACCATATTTGCACCAGTTGTGTTGTTGTAAAAAGCATTGGTGCCAATAGCAACGTTAGAATACCCTGTTGTTGAATTATACATGGCTTGATAGCCTATCGTTGTATTATTGCTGCTCGAAGTATTTTTAAATAATGAATAATAACCTAATGCAGTATTCTTTCCACCTGTCGTGTTGTAATACATCGAATTATAACCTATAGAGGTATTAGAGCCGCCCGAACCGTTTGTATATAAAGCATTTACCCCCATTGCTGTATTTCCAGTTCCTGATGTATTAGCATATAAACTTTTCGAACCAACGCCAGTATTATAACTTCCAGATGTATTGGTGAATAAAGTTTTTGAACCAATTGCTGTATTTTGATTGCCAGTTGAATTGTTGTACAATGTTGAATCGCCTACTGCTACTGCGTTTGAGGTAGTGGTTAAGCTATATAATGATTTTACACCAATTGCAACATTCGAATTACCAGTTGTGATTGAATTTAAAGCAGCATTACCGAAAGCTGCATTACTTGAGCCGCTGCTGCTTGAAATATTTCCTGCGTTTATACCAATTGCTGTATTGGTTAACCCTATTAAACCAGCATTCACATTGTTTCTTTTTATTCTGAAATCAATATTATCAGTTGTGCCAATAAAATTAGTACCAGCAGTTGTTCCGCTATTACCCGTTAAACTCCAAGCCGTAGAAGTAATAGCTGGTGTTAAATCTAATGCTGTTGCCGCCACACCATTTACCGTTGTTGTTAAATTATTACCGCTTAAGGAATTTGAATTTACAGCATTTGCTGTGGCAACTGTGCCATTTACTGTTGAGGTAATAACATTGCCCGAAGTAGATAAGTTATTTGTGGTAGCGGTGGTGGCAGGTGCAATCATACGCACCCATTGTGTCCCATCGCAATAATAATAACCTGGTGTTATAGCAGTAGCACCGCTTCCTGCAGTTGCTGTATTATAAACCATCAAACCAGCAGCCGGAGAAGCTACAGGTGAAGAAATATTTGAAGTTGCAGTTAATGCAACTCTTGGTGGCAAAAAACCACGGTTGGCATCGGCTATTTCTAATTTAGCTGATGCGTTAGGAGTAGAAGTGCCTATACCAACATTTTGCGCTTTTGTCGTTGCTGAAATAATCAACAACAATAAAATGATGCTAGTTATAATTTTAGATAACATGGTTGTTTAGAAGTAGAAATTTATATTGCTTCAGCGCAAAGATAAAGAGTCATTATATCTTATAACTAAGTGAAAAAACGTAAAATTATCTGTAAATAACTGTTTTAAGTGTTCTTAATTTAAACCTTAAATTTCAATCAAACCAAGAAAGAGGAGGGGGCACAGAAAAGATGATTCGTTGTTAATCATTGCAATTGTCATAGCACCATCAGTTGCAATATAAAAGACTGTCGACTAATTTTATTTAAAATACTTCGTTTAAATTAAAGGAAAACCCACGACTATGCTGTGTTCCAAAACTAAAATCAATCACAAAATTGGTGTTCGATTTTTTATTGATTTTTATGCGTAGCCCAATGCCCTTGCCCAAATTAATTTGTTGAAATTTGTTGTTGATAGGTTCTGAAAAAGAGGAGGCATTGATAAACACCACCCCACCTAATAGCCCATTGTGCAATATTTTAAAGCGATATTCAGTTTCCGAATAAACCATGTTTCTACCTCTAAATCTGCCTTCAATAAATC
>CAIQHW010000051.1 GCA_903871715.1 uncultured bacterium | reverse complement strand
TGTCGGGCGTAGCACCATTGCTGTTGATGCCCACGTTTTGTGCTTTCGTTTTTATTGAAAATACGAACAGCGAAAATGTGGTGATGGCAATTAAAATTTTGTTTTTCATAAATTATGGGTTGACAATAATTAATTTTTTTGTTTCCGATTGGTTGCTGGTGATGAGCTGCACAAAAATCATTTGCGTTGATGAAAGCTCCATTGGTATTGAAGTTTGGGTAATTCCTTTTTCTAAATTTATTTTTCCATGCCACAGCAATTTGCTTTCATTATCAAATATTTTCAATTCGGCAACCTCCTGATTTTCATTTTTTATTTTTAAAGAAATATTGTTTGAAAAATTGTTGTAGGCTTGAAAGTCAAATCCAGAAATAGTCTTATCGCATGGCGAAATGCCTACTACTTTTGAATACGAAAAAGAGTTGTCCTTATTCACAGCTTTAATTCTGTAGTATGCAATAGATGGAATATTCGTAGAATCTACAAATGAAAATATTTCAAGAAAATTATTTTGTGCAGGTAATTCGTTAATTTTTACAAAATTTAAATCGCTCCCACTTTTTTCAACTTGAAATGATTTTACAATTGCTTTATTGTTTTCAAATTGACCTTGTATGCCAATTTTATTTTCAATGCAATTTGCTTCAAAATCAAGCCAGTCAACCGCTAACACTGCAGATGTAGAAACCAAAACCCAAGGTGAAAAATTTGAGATTCCATTTACTTTAAAATTGCCAATGCCTGATGTAACCCCATTTCCATTACCCATAAGTGCCATGTCCCATGAGGTTCCGTTCCAATGTTGTGCTGCTAATGCACCTGTAGAACCAATGTTCATTGTGTTTTCAGCCCCTCTATAACTAAAAGTTACATCGGCAGTGGTTACCAATGAGGTGGAAATATCCCACCATCTATCAATAACCGATGTTGTCGCAGAACCACCAAATGTGCTGTTCATATTAGTTACGGGAGCAACGCTATTACTATCTGCCCATGGCAAATTATTGGCTGGTGTGTGCCAAGTTGAAAAGGAAATATTAGCAGATGTTGCTGTGATTTTGTTAAATGTTAGTGGCAGATAATCTG
This sequence comes from uncultured bacterium, assembly GCA_903871715.1. Lineage (GTDB taxonomy): Bacteria > Bacteroidota > Bacteroidia > Chitinophagales > CAIODY01 > CAIODY01. The sequence goes on along the minus strand of CAIQHW010000051.1, from coordinate 697 downwards.
TTGTGTTGTATCCAAAAGGCACAACAAAATTTCCAGTTGACGTACCGCAATTCCATTTTAATTGATGGTATTGATTTTCGGAGATAATGTGTCCATTAGTTCTTACAATGGCATTGGTATCAGTATTGTCAATCACTACAAATACTTTGTGATGTAAATTACCACCATTCATCACCACAAAGCCACCATTAAGCATCAGAGATGTATTTTGTGATTTTGTTTTTGAAATGATGGTTAGTAAAATGACAAGAAACAGAATTGTTTTTTTCATGCCGATTTATTTTTCGGCTCAAAAATCTTTTAATGAAGCGATATTCTTTTTCTCAACTTACATTTGGTAAGTTTGAGTTTACATTCTGCAAGATTTTGGTGACGCTGGTATGAGGGAAATATTCTAAAAAAGAAGTCGATTCAAAAATGAATCGGCTTCTTTTTTTTTCGATGCAATTTTATTTTGCAAATTGCCAAAAGCCTTGCATCATTGGTTGTAGGTTCACCATCAAAAATTGCAAACTCATGAAAATCACAAACAAACAAGTTGTAATAACGGTGTTCAATTTTGCCTCTGGTTTTCTTATGCCATTGAAAAAATAAAGTGGGATAAAAATGAAAAATGAAAACCCGATTGTAATCAACCAGAAAGTGCCTGGCTTAGCAATCTGCCAATGCATTACTGAGCCAAATACGGCAATCAAGT
>CAIQHW010000050.1 GCA_903871715.1 uncultured bacterium | reverse complement strand
GCACGAGCTTTATTAGGATTGGAAAATGTGGAGGAACAGATTTTTGTTTTCAAAGAAGTGGAAAAGAAAAATTTATCGGTGCGCCAAGTAGAACAATTTGTGTCGCAAATAAAACGCAAAACACAATTAATGAAAAAGGCGAAACCCACATCAACAGCCAGCTACGAGTATCAAAAAATTCAAGACAAACTCACTTCGCATTTTTCAACTCGAGTAAAATTAAATCGCACAGCCAGCGGCAAAGGCGAAATTAGCATTCCATTTTTTTCGGATGAAGATTTGAATCGATTGTTGGATTTGATGAAATTCTAAAACTAATTTCTATTTTTTATCGAAAGAAAAACTAAACCTTTTTTTAGTTTCAATAAAATTGATTCTGATTAAAAGTGTGGTAATCCATGTGCCTAATAAAATCCAACCAATCACTGCTGGATAAAAAACCATTCGCATATTACTGTCCAAATCATACTTTGCAAATGCAGGATTGCCGCCGTTTCCAGGGTGAATGCTAAATTCTTTCATTCGTGGAATGACCATAATTAAAACTACAAAAAGTACATAGCAAAAAATGTTGTACACAGCAGCTAACTTAGCTTGCTTGTCTATATCTTCCATCGAACCACGAAGAATAAAATAAGCAAAGTAAATCAACATGCCGATTGCCGTGCAATTTAATTTGGGGTCATCACTCCAAAAACTTCCCCAAGTATATTTTCCCCAAATCATGCCTGTTGCCAATCCTAAGCAACCGAACACTGTGCCAGCAGTGATGGCACTTTTAGCCATGATGTCGAATTTTATTTTTCGAGAAAATCCATTTTCATTATTATTTATTGAAGCTGATGAATCATTTTCAATCATCAAATATTTGATGCTGTAAACAATGCCCACTGTGTATAAAAACAATTGTGTAAACCACATTGGCACATGAAAATATAAGTTGCGAATGGTTTCATTTAAAATATCCAAGTTAGGCACAGGCATCATCAAACCCGCTATCACCACGTATAGCATCATTGCCACACACAATATTTTCCACCAAATTTTATTCATCTTTTCTACTTTTTTGCAAAGCTATTGCAATTTTTTTAAACTAAAAATTCTGTTTCTTAATCTGCCTACTCATTGTTCAACCATTGATGCAGCAAGGATTTGCGCTGTGGTTGCATGTCGCTCTCATCATTATTTTTTCGTTGTCGAAAAACTTCATACAAAGTTACAGCGCAAGCTACGGAAATGTTTAAACTACTAATCATGCCAATTTGCGGAATGAAAATATTGCCATCGCATTGCGCCAATAATTCTTTGCTTACACCATCATGTTCGTTGCCAAATATCAATGCCAATGAGCCTTTGCTGAAATCGTTGTCATACAATTCAACAGCATCAGTGGCTAAATGCGTGCACAATAATCGTTGATATTTTGCTCTCACTGATTTTACACATTCATCTTTGTTGGTAAATAAATTTACTTGCACCCATTTGTTGGCACTGCTGCTGCTTTTGTTGCCTTTTCGCTGATTATATTTTATATGGTCATCAATCACAAAAACCTCTGCAATGCCTACTGCATCGCAGCTTCGCAACACTGCTGAAATGTTATGTGGGTCGTGTACATTTTCTAAAATCACTGTTAAATCAAATCGGCGATGATGAGCAACATTAGTAAACTTGGCAAGTCGTTCGGGTGTCATTTTTTTTGCAAATATTTTTTTTATTCTTTAAAATCGGCTACACCAGTGGTAGTTAATTGCATCACATTTAGTTGTTGGTTGTTGTAAAACTGAATGAAACGATGTTTATGTTCTTTGCCAATCACGGGCTTCAACAAAATTTTTCCGAATGAAGTAGTATAAGGTTCTTGCATAAAATAATTGAATCGAACACCATATTTGTTCAACATCACGCCACACAACAACATGGTATTGTAGCCTCTGATGGCTAATTCGCTAGGACGAATGTGATATTGCTCAGTAAAATTTTTATGAAATTTTTGGTAATCAAAACTGTTGCGATTTACCAAATAAGAATTTGAAAACAGCACTTCTAAATTTTTGCTCACCGCATTTTTTAAGCTCTCATGATTTATCCATGATGGTAAACCCAAAACTGTGATAGGATAAAGGTTTGCGAACTGCGATAGTTTTTTTAGCACTGCATTTATAAATACTACATCGTTGGAAGCCACAAAAATAATATTGCGTTTTGTACTGTCCAATTCGCGTAAAATCGAATCAGCTTTATTGCGATTTGGTAAAATTAATTCAACAGGATGTGCGTTGGAAAATTTTTTCATCACCGCCGAAATGTTGCTGCTGGCTACGTTGCTCTCAACTGCATTGTCTTGTCGCACCACCAAAGCATTCACTTCTTTTCCATATTTTTTCTCTACTATTTTCAACAATTTTAATTGTTGGCTCACTGCATTTGGATTCAAAGCTAAATAGTATGGGTTAAATTCGGGCGTATAACTATTGGCAATTGGCGACACAAAATTAATTTTATGTTGCATCGCAAAATTAGCTACTGGCATAGCTTCTACGCTATTTAATGTCCCAATCAATAAATCCATTTCTTGCAGTTTATTGAAAGCTGCAATTTTTTCGAAATCATTTTTTGAAGCACTAAAATCAACAATTATTACATCAAAATTTACCTTTGTTTTTTTTAAAGAATCAATCGCAATCATCGCTCCTTCATAAAAATCTATAGCAGGAAAAATTGCTTTTGGAATATTAGAAGTGGCAATAGAACTTTTATCACGATAAAATGAATCGAGCTGAAAAGGCAGAATCAAAGCCACTTTGTAAACTGGCTTGGTGTTGAATGAATCTTGATGCGATAAAATTTCATTCACATATTTTGGAGGAGGAGGAGTTGTATCATTGGGTTCAACTTCGGTTTCATCTCGAACAATTTTTTTCTTGTGATGCTTTGTTTTTGAAACCTGTTTTGTTTCATGGCATGAAAAAAAACTTACCGAAAAAACAGCAATAATT
>CAIQHW010000049.1 GCA_903871715.1 uncultured bacterium | reverse complement strand
GTTATTAACAAGAAAAAAAGAAAAAAATAGAACAAGAAAAAAGTAAAATCTGGAACGCATAAAATGATTTGATTTTAGAAATCTAAATTAAGCTAATTATTTAAAGCTATAAAAATTCTATTCAGAAAACGGTATTGTTGTTATTTAAAAATGTTCTTAATAACTTATATGGTCGCTGTCAGCTTGAAATTGAAAGCCCAATCTTTTGCCAGTTTTAATAGAAGCATTTCCCATTTGTTCTATTTTTTGATAAACAGTTATTTCTTTTACTTCGTTAAATGGTGGTACTAATAAATCGAACTCGGTTGCGTATAAAACGCATGATTCAACAACTGCCTTAATGCTTGTTTCATCGATGATAGCATTTTCAAAATCGTTGTATAAAAACCCTAATTGTCTTTTACCTTCAACGAAATAATGATTCTCAATATTAATAAACATTCGAGCTATTAGATAGCCCAAATCGTTGTTGCGATTGTATTTAAATGAATCACTCAAAAAATTATAAACTTTTATGACACCGCAATAAGAGCGTTTATTATCATGTTTTAAATAATCGGATTGATGAATAAAATGCGAATCATCGAAGTTGAAAATATCGGTGTGCATACTAAATATTAATACTTCACCTCCGAAATGAAATTCTATTTCAAACGCACCATTTTCCTTCAATAAAACTTCGCCTTTGCTGCCCAATTGCTTGCTCATAAAGGCGGAGAAAATTGCCACTTCTTTTTTTAAATTGGAAAATGTTTGTAAAGTATTTTGATAAACTTTTTCTTTCAACTCAGTTTTTTCTTCAAGTGTTTCAATAATTAATTTTTCGTTCATAAAAATGATTGTGGCAATAAAAGTATCAAATATTCTTTTGCAGAAAAAACATTACTCGAACTCATCATAAAAATACTTTTTTTTAATAAATTTGCAAAAAATGAAAATGGTATTATTTCTATGAATGATGAATTGTTGACAGTTATAAGTATTGTATTAGGTATTATTATTTTAATGTTAAGTTTAGCTTGCTTGATATTAATTTGGAAAGATGATTACATGAATGAAAAGTAAAAACACCTTAAAATACCTTAAAATACCAACTATATTGATTATACTAAAAAGTAAAAAAAACCTTGAGTAATTATTTATAGAGCACTGCTTTTACTGCTTTTACCACTTTTGAAACGCTAGGTAAAAATGCTTCTACCAAATTTGGTGCATAATGCATGCTGGCATCAGCAGTGGTTATTCGACGTATAGGCGCATCTAAATAATCGAAAGCATCTTTTTGTAAACGATAGGTAATTTCTGTACACACGGCTCCAAATGGCCAGCTCTCTTCTACAATCAAACAGCGGTTTGTTTTTTTCACCGATTCAATTATTGTATCCATATCCAACGGACGAATGGTGCGCAAATCAATTACTTCGGCACTAATATTTTCTTTAGCCAATTCATCAGCCGCAGCCAAAGCCACTTTCATCATTTTATTGTAAGAAATGATGGTTACATCTGAACCCACTTTTTTTACATCGGCTTTGCCAATTGGAATATAATATTCTTCTTCGGGCACTTCGCCCATATCGCCATACATCACTTCCGATTCAAAAAAACAAATCGGATCGTTATCAATAATGGCTGATTTTAATAAACCTTTAGCATCGTAAGGATTTGAAACGCTAATCACTTTTAAACCTGGAACATTTGCCATCCAGTTTTCAAATGCTTGACTGTGCTGTGCTCCAAGCTGACCAGCAGAACCGGATGGTCCACGAAATACAATAGGGCAACCAAATTGCCCTGCACTCATAGCTCGTGTTTTTGCTGCGCTATTTACAATTTGGTCGAATGCCAACACGGCAAAATTCCAAGTCATAAATTCGATAATCGGTCGCACACCATTCATGGCAGAACCTACGCCCACAGCGGCAAAGCCCAATTCGGAAATAGGTGTATCGATAATTCTTTTTGCACCAAACTCATCCAACATGCCTTGGCTTACTTTGTATGCACCGTTGTATTGTGCCACTTCTTCGCCCATCAAAAAAATGTTGGTATCTTTGCGCATTTCTTCTTGCATGGCTTCACGTAAGGCTTGGCGGAATGCTATTGTTCTCATTTGATTTTGTTTTTCAAACACAAAAATAGTGTAACGTTTTGAAATTAAGATTTGCCAAGTTGTAAAAACTCGGCAAATCTTTTTTGAAAAAATTATTTAAAACTTACTAATTCAACATCAAATACTAAAATCGAATTAGCTGGAATAGTTGGATTACCTTGAGAACCATAACCTAAAGCAGAAGGGATAATGAATGTTGCTTTTGCACCTTTATTCAATAAAGCAATGCCTTCATCCCAACCTGGAATAACCTGATGTTGCCCCAATGTAAACTCGAAAGGTTGCACGTGATGAAAAGTTGTATCCACATTTGAATCGAATTTCTTTCCATTTAATAATTGACCAGTGTAATTCATTTTTACTTTTTTACCAGCCTCAGCATTAGGTCCAGAGCCAGCTTTGGTGATGAGGTAATACAATCCATTGGATGTTTTTTTTACGTCTTTTAAACCTTTTTCAGCAACGTAACTTTGAATCATGCCATCTTGGTCGGCAGCAGTTTTTTTCATTTCATCCATTTGTTTTTGTTGTGCTTGTGCTTCGCTCATTACATCCACTACTGCAATAATTGATTTCACTTTTGAATGTGCTTTTATAAATGGCGGACGATTTTTTTCATCAGGGAAAATAGAATCAGTAGGAATCATAAACACAGCACTGTCACCTTTTTTCAACTTTATCATCCAACCCATGATATCAAATTTGCCTTGGCTGGCTTTGATAGGAATGGTGAATGGTTTTGGTGGCATACCGTTTTGCGATTTGTGCGAATCCATGATAATAGAATCTTTGTCGGTAGAATTGATGATGTAAACCAAAGCCACATCGCCCACTTTTATATTTTCTTTTGAAGTCCCTTCTTTTAAGATTTTGTATTCTACGCCGCCAGCTAATTTTTTAAATCCGCCCATTTGATTACAAGAAATGATTGCGAATAAACACAGCGAACACAAACTGATTTTGATAATGTTTCTCATGCTTTTTGAATTGTTATTTTGTTTTTTATTTGTTTTGATTTTGAAAACTGTTTTAAAAAATTGAGGGCGCAAAGGTATAAATTAGTTGTAAGTTTTCTTGAGCTATGAAAGTTTTATTGGTGAAAAAAATCTTTGGTTTTTATCCAAATCATTTTGTCAAATTGAAAATACTTTTCTTTTTTTGTTGAGATTTGCACATTTGAAATTATTAATTCCATATCAACGCCCAATTGTTTTAAGCATTGGTGGATTCGATCCATCAGGTGGTGCAGGTGTTTTAGCTGATTGTAAGACATTTGAAGTGCATGATGTAATGGGTATTAGCGCAACCACATGCATAACTATACAAAATGAAAATGTTTTTGAAAAAGTTTATTGGTTTTCGCAGCAACAAATTATAGAGCAGTTGGAAATTTTATTTCGTGTTTACAAAATTGAGATTGTAAAAATTGGATTGATAGAAAATTTTGAATTGCTACAAAATTTGGTTGAATTTTTAAAACAGCAAAATCCTTGCATCAAAATAATTTTCGACACGGTCTTAAAATCCTCATCTGGTTTTGATTTCTATCAGAATCAGGCACATCAGTTTTTGAAACTATTAAACTCGTTTTATTTAATAACTCCCAATTACTTTGAGGCGCAAAATTTATTCCAAAATATCCAACCAGAAAAAATAATTGCTGATTTAAAAACCGATTGTGCTATTTTACTAAAAGGTGGGCATCAAGTAGGTGCGGAGGCAATTGATTTGTTATTTACAAACGGAAAAATTTATTCATTTCCGTTACCAAGATTGATCGGGTTTGAAAAACATGGCAGTGGTTGTGTGTTGTCATCAGCCATAGCAGCTAATTTGGGGTTGCAAATGTCTTTGATAAAAAGTTGTGAAACCGCAAAAAAATATACCTATCATTTTTTATTAAGCAATAAAAACAAGTTAGGTTTTCATCATAAAAATGGGTTGTAGATTTTCTATATTTTCATTAAAATTGCAATCTTATTTCGACTATTAATTCAACTTCGCCGCTATCTTGGTGCGGTTAATAAAATTAGTTTTATCCATCTCTAACGGATGTGACAAAAACCATTTTAAAAATTGGTCGTATTTCTTCTTATTCAACTCTAGCCAATCGTTGAAGGCTTTTGCATTACCTTTGCTAAAGAGCCAATAGTTATAACAATCGAAATAATTTTCGCTAATTACTTGGCGTTGATAATCAAAAATTGGGTTAGGAAAATCGAGCGGAAAATTTCGACTATACCATAGTGTGATAAATTTTGTACGAAATTTTATGATGGCTTCGGTAGTTACTTTGTCTTTAAATTCAGTCACACAGCGTTGCGCAATATTGTTGTAAGCCATCGCAAAATTTTTATGAAACAACATCGTGTCTTTAAATTCCTTTTCTGATAAATGAGTGCGTTCATCGGTAAACAGCGCATATTTATTTCGAGGCGATTTAATAAAAACGGCTTGTTTATAATCATCAAACAAACGATTTAAAATTTCGTAAGTGCGCTCGGTATTGGTTTCTAAATTCACAAAAATTTCGCCATAAATAATTGCCCACATTTTTTCTGAAGTAGCTCCATAAGCTTGCGAAGCAAAATAATAATTGGATGGAAACGTTGGCTCGGCAGCTATTCCACGTTCCCAATACATAATAGCAGTGTTTAAATTTTTATGCCCGTATTCAATTTTCCCCAACTGACTAAATAAGCTGCCCGAGTTGGGATATTTTTTGATGCCTTCTTGCAACACATTCTCCGCCTTCTTGTCGTTGCGCAATTCCATGTAACTTTCCGCCATCAAATCATAATAGCGCACATCAGCTGGAAATTTGCGAAGCAAATTTTTCAACACCTTAATTGTTGTTTCAAAATTTTTGGAATAATAATGCGCCAAACTTAACTGAAATTGATAATTGGCTCGGCTGCTATCCAAGTCCACCGCATCATTCAAGGCTTCAATAGCACCTTTGTAATTTTCTTTTTTCATCAATTCAATACCATGCTGATAATTTTTTGCAGCGTTAGCTGCATCAATTTCGCCTGCTGTTTTCACATCTTGTGCGAAAGATGTGAATGGCGAATCAGCAATGGTGAATAAACTTACCACTACAATTATTCTAAATAGTTTCTTGTATTTCATTTTCAAATTTTCAAATTGATTCATCTTCAAATTATTTAACCCCATGCATCCATTTTTTCACCAAGGGTGAAATTAAAATCATCACTAATCCCAATACTAACGCATAAATGGCCAATTGCTTATAACCCAAACAATAAAGATTTAGTGCTTCTAAATTAGTTGAATGAGCAGATGATGATGCAATATTTGCGCCTAAAATTCCTGCTACATATTGCCCGTAGGCACTGGCTAAAAACCACATGCCCATCATCACACCTTGCAGTTTTTGAGGCGAAAGTTTGGTCATCAAACTCATGCCAATTGGCGATAAACTTAATTCGCCAAAGGTGATGATAAACCAACCAAATGAAAACCAACTTAATGAAGTGATTCCGTTTGCATCAGCCATATTTTTTAACCAATAAAAAATGAAAAATCCACCTGCTAAAAACAAAAATCCTAAACCAAATTTTACAATAGAATTAGGTTCGGATTTTCGCTTGTTAAGCCACAGCCAAAGCATGCCCAGCAAGCCTGCAAACAAAATTACGACCAACGAATTCATCGAATTGTTGACACCATTGGGGTCGAGATGAAAACCTAAAATATCGCTCGATAAATTGTGTTGTGCAAACAAACTTAATGAGCCACCGCTTTGTTCAAAAAATGCCCAAAACAAAACGGAGAAAATCACAAAAACTAATGCTGCACCTAATTTTTGCACTTCAATTTTGGTCAAACTTTTCATTTCATAAATCAGATAAACTAAAGTTAATGGTCCAATCGTGTACATAAAATAATCGGTGTATTCAGTTTTTGAAACCATTTTCATGATGATAGGAATAATGAGCAATGATGCGGCATACGTGAAATACTCGAACCTTTTTGTTTTAATAATTGGTTGCAAACCGATGGGGCCTAAAGTTTTTTTGGTGTAAATAAAAGTGAGTAAACTTATCGTCATTACCACAGCAGCAAACCCGAAAGCATAGTTCCAACGCAGGTTTTCAGCAATGATGTTGCTAAATAAATCTCCTTTTGCAACGGCTACACATAAATAACCACCAATCAAAGCACCTAAATTGATGCCAGCATAAAACAACGAAAAGCCTGCATCGGTGCGGTGATCGCCATCCTTATACAATTGCCCAACCATCGAAGAAATATTGGGTTTGAAAAATCCAGTGCCAACAATGGTGAAACTAATGCCTAAATAAAATAAATGACTGGGGTCGAATGCTAAAATGCAACTGCCAATAATCATTAATATACCGCCCCAAAAAAGTGATTTACGAAAGCCCAAAATTTTATCAGCAAACAAACCACCGATGAAAGTGAAAGCATACACAAACGCTTGTGTAGAGCCATATTGCTTGTTTGCCACCGCATCATCCATGTGCAAACCAACAATTTTATCCACCATGAAAACGACCAACATGCCTCTCATGCCATAGAAACAAAAGCGTTCCCACATTTCGCTAAAAAATAAATACCACAATTGCTTGGGATATTTTCCTTTGAAATTTTGAATGTTGGAGAGTGTTGTTTCTACCATAGTTATTTTTTATGCGTTGCAGCGAAAGTAAAATAAT
>CAIQHW010000048.1 GCA_903871715.1 uncultured bacterium | reverse complement strand
CTGCCATCCATCGGAAATGGTTCGATGCGGCTATGCCAATCGTTGGTATGCAAAATCGAAATTTTTATTGCTTCATTTTCTTCTTCTTTTGCCAAAGCATCAAACGGGAATTGATGCAGCAAAATCAAGCCCGATGCGGCTGCGGATGTTTTTAAAAATTGACGGCGACTTTGCATTTTTCAAAAATAGAAATGAAAAGATGAGAAACAAAAAAGGTTGCAACAATTTTTTGCTGCAACCTTTTTTTGAAAAATTATTTTGAAAATTAAGAACGAACTCGTTCAACATAACTGCCTCCATTTCGAGTATCCACTTTTATCAAAATATCCGAATCAACAAACAGCGGCACATTAATTTGTGCGCCTGTTTCCAATGTTGCCATTTTCGATGCATTGGTGGCTGTATCGCCTTTCACACCAGGTTCGGCGTAAGTTATCATCAAGTTTACAAACGGTGGTAATTCGGCAAATAAATGTTTATCAGTATCTACATGAATACACACTTCCACTTCTTGTCCTTCTTTTAAAAATGGATAACCTTCTACTTCATCTTCTTGCAAAGTAATTTGGTCGAAAGTTTCATTATCCATAAAATTATAGCCGCTATCATCTTTGTAAGTGAACTGATATTTGCGCCGTGTAATTTGTTGCACATCCAAATTTTCGCCACTGTTAAAAGTGTGGTCTAATGTTTTGCCTGAAGTAATGCTTTTTAATTTAGTGCGCATGAAAGCACCGCCCTTGCCAGGCTTGTGGTGTTGAAAATCAATCACTGTCCACAAATCATTTTTGAAATTGATGCACAATCCTTTTTTGATATCTGCTGTAGTAGCCATAAAAAAATATTTTTTTGAGAGCGCAAAAGTATTGAATTTGCAACGAAAAAAAAATGTTCGGTTGTTTTTGCAAAAAGATTTTTTAGAAAAAATTATTTTCGGTAAGCATCTTTTCGATGTGCAATAGTTACCACATGAACTACTAAAATTTGATGATGCACTTCATAAATAATTCGGTAAGTGCCCACTCTTAATCTGTAATAATTGCTGTTGGTTAATTTTATAACCCCTGATGGGTGTGGGTTTGCGGCTAATTCATCTAAATGTTGGCTGATTAATTTGTAAAATGGCTTGGGAATTGTTTTTAAAAATTTCTCGGCTTCTCGTGATAGTTGAATTTCAAATTTCATTTTGAAATGCCATGTTTTTTATCCAATTCTTTTTTTACTTTTTCCCATTTTACAGTGGGTTGTTTTTTGTGTTTTTCGGCTTCAATCACATCCAAACAATCTTCAACCATTTCATACACTTCTTCATCTTCTATTTTAAATTTGGCATTGGGCGAAGCTGCAATTTGCTTGGCTAAAAATTGAGCGTACTTCATTTTCATTTCTTTCAATGCCGAAGTTTGTTCTTTTGATGGCAAACTTTTCATCATCGAAAGCATTAAATATTGTGTGTCGGTGGCTGTTGTTAAATACATCGCAAGTGAATTGGCTTCAAAATTACATCAAAAAAATTGCCGTGCAAAATTGAGTTGTTTAAAAAAAAAGAGTTTGCCGATTTCACAACAAGCTCTTTTTAAAATTGCTACTTCAAAATTTATTCTTTCACAAATTTTGTATTTACTTCTAATTATGGGAACTGTTAACAACAGCAAAGACAATTATAACCCATGTAGCGGCTCCAGAAGCAAACCAAGTCCATGCCGTTTTTGCTTTTTGTTTTCGAGCAGCTTTTTGATAACAATTTACATAAGCATCATCTGAACGATTTTTTTTACTAATTGCAAGATTTGAAACATCAGGTGTTGTTTCCGCAAAACTAATTGTTGGAATTAATCCTAAAAGTGGTCCAAAACAAAGTGGTGTAAAAAATGAACCCAATGCCACACCAGCAGAAGGTTTATAATCAACTTTAGCATCTTGCTCTGCATTTGCACAAGAGTTATAGTGGCTATTATTATTATTATTATTATTCATTTCTGTTGGTTTTTCAAGTTGTCCAAATACATCTTTTGAACCATCTTTGTACTTTATCATAAACACATCAGTTTTAGCAACTGTGTAAAGCACAGTTGAAGAATCATCTTTTTTATACTTGATTTCAGATTGTCCAACCTCAAGCACTTTTATGGTTTTTTCGTCACCAGTTTTAAAAGTAATAATGTCTTGACAAAATGATAATTTTGAAATAAAAATTAAACAAAGTAGAAGTAGATTTTTTTTCATTGTAGTGTATTATTTATTGAGATTTTTTTTAGAAAGATGCACCGATATTTAGTGTTAAAAAATGAAAGTACGTTACTCCTGTTTTATAAAAAACTGAATAATCAAATGGAGGATATTTAGTTTGCTTGTATACCGAATAATGTTGTGTTTCAATTTTATAGCCGACATCGAAATACAAAGTGGTGTTGCTGGAAATATATTTTTTAATACCGAGAGATGGTGCTACAAAGAACTCCCCGATTTCATTACTAAGACGAG
>CAIQHW010000047.1 GCA_903871715.1 uncultured bacterium | reverse complement strand
TCTGCACCGCCCAATGCTTGCTGGTTTTGAAGGAATTGATTATTGAGTTGGGTGATTTGATTTTGTTTAAAATTCAATTCCTGCTCAATTGTTTTCAATTGATTTTGTTGCTGAATGAAATGAATATTGATTTGATTAAAATCATTCGTTTGCTGCTGCAACTGGCTATTCGCCTCATTATAAGCCACCGAAAATTCATCAATCTTAGTTTGATACCCGTCACGTTCAATTCGCAAAACCTCCAATTTTTCGGCAAAACCTTTTTGTTTTTCTTCAATCAATTTTATTTTTTCGGCAATCGCAGTTTGTCGTTCTTCATTCGTTTTCGATTGCAATTCAACGTTTTCTAATTTCGTTTTCACCGCAATCATTTCATTCGTTTTCTGATTCAACTTATTGCGTTGTGTATTTAAGTTAATCGTTTGCAATTGCTGATTAGCCGCCACCAAAGCCGCTTGCGATTCTTTTATTTTTGCATCCACTGCATCAGCCGAAGTTTTTAATGCAGCAATTTCTTTTTCTAATTTTTCTAAATTCTTTAATCGTCCTAATCTTTTTCCTTCAAACAATCCAACACTCCCTCCGCTTAATGAAAAATGTTTGCGGATAAATTTCGCATTAGGTGTAATGAATAAAAACTCCGGACGGCTTGCCACTGGTGCATTTTCAAAATCATCGGTGATATAAACTTTGCCCAATAAATAATTAATCAAGCCTTTATATTTTGCATCTACATCAATAATGCTCAACGCATGTGTGCAATGCGAAACTGTTTCTGCATCAATGTTTGCGTAAGATTGTAATTCTTCTAAAATGAAAAAATTTGCTTTTCCTTTTTTATTATCGCTTAATAAATTCACTGCCGAAACCGCTTCAGCCAAGGTGTTCACTACATAATAATTCAGATAAGGCTCTAACAAATTTTCAATCGCTGCTTTAAATTCATCTTTGGCAGCAATGATGTCGCTCAACAATGGCGCATCTTTCGGGAAACTTTGTTGTTGTTTTAAAAACTTAATTGAGTCAGGAAAACCTTCCAGTTTCTCAATCATGCTTTTCGTTAAATTGAATTCATTTTGCTTCGCATCCAGCTGACGATTTTGCACAGCCAACTCTTGTCGCAATTGGTCTAATGATTCTCTGGTTGTTCTAACTGTATTCTGCAAGCCTTGTTCTTGCTGCTCTGCGGCTTTGAACTGACTTTCTAATTCGTCTTTTTCTTTGGTTAAATGTTCGCTTTGTTTTTGTAGTTGTTCCTTTTGTTCTTTGCTTCCAGCAATCCACAATGCACTTTGATTTGATTCAGCAATCATGCTGTTTTTTTGTGCATCGCCCACCGCCAATTCTTTTTCTACATCGTAATATTGCTTGTCAACTACTTGCTTTTTTTGTTGTTCATCCGCCAACGATTTTCTTTTTTCTTCAAAAACCATTTTCACCTTTTCCAATGAATCTTTAGCAGCATTCAATTTGCTTTCAGCAGTTTCCAAATCTTTCAAAATGGCTTCCTTTCTGCCGTTAGCCGATGTGATGTCGTTTTCTAAAGAAGATAAAGTTGCTTTTGCGCTTTCAATTTGTTGTTTCAAATTGTTTTGCTTCTCCAACAAATATTTAATTTTCTCTTGCGCTAAATTCTTTTCGTTTTCCTGTTTTGAAATGTTTGAAATGAATTCGTTGAAATTTTTTTGCTGGTCGTT
>CAIQHW010000046.1 GCA_903871715.1 uncultured bacterium | reverse complement strand
TAAAAAATCATCCTTATTTTATTGGTGTGCAATTTCATCCCGAATTAAAATCAACTGTTGAAAATCCTCATCCATTATTTGTTTCGTTCATTGAAGCTGCTTTGAGATACAGACAAAACAAAATGGATTTACAATTTCAAAAAGGCGATTTGAATTATTCTATTTAACCCAAAATTTTTATTTTTTTTGAAACAAGAAAAAGCCATTCTGCTCATTAATCTTGGCTCACCTGATTCGTGTGAAGTGAGCGATGTGAAAAAATATTTGAACGAATTTTTGATGGACGAAAGAGTAATCGACATCAAAAATCCTTGGCGCACACTTTTAGTGAAAGGTATTATTGTGCCTTTTCGTGCAGCAAAAAGTGCGGCTAAATACAAAACTATTTGGACTGAAAAAGGCTCACCATTAATTCAAATCACAAAAGAACTTCGTGCAGCAGTTGAGAAAGAAAGTGGTTTGCCAACGTATATGTGTATGCGTTATGGCAGCTTTTCGCCCGATTCTGTTTTGCAAAAAATGCAACAAGATTTACCTGATTTGAAAGAAATTGTTTTATTGCCTTTATATCCGCATTATGCCATGAGTAGTTACGAAACCGCTGTGGAACACGTTTTGGAGGCTTACAACGAAAATAAATTTTCATTTCAAATAAAAGTGGTTGAGCCATTTTATAAAAATGAAAATTATATCAAGGCTTTAACGGAAAGTATCAAACCTTTTCTGCATAAGGATTTTGACCATTTGTTGTTTAGTTATCATGGTATTCCAGAAAGGCATATTCGCAAATCAGATTCTACGAACTCACATTGTTTGAGTTGTGAAAATTGTTGTGAAATAGAATCAGCAGCGCATGATACTTGCTATCGACATCAAGTGTTTACCACCACCAAATTAGTTACCGAAAAATTAGGATTGCCAAAAGATAAATTCAGCATTTCCTTTCAATCGCGATTAAATGAAAAATGGCTGAAACCTTTTACTGATAAAGTGTTGGAAGATTTCCCCAAACAAGGCGTAAAAAATATGATTGTCGTTTCGCCAGCATTTGTGAGTGATTGTTTAGAAACATTGGAAGAAATTCAAGTAGAAGCAAAAGAAATATTTGTGCATCATGGTGGTGAAAATTATGAGGCAATTCCTTGCATGAATACACAACCGCTTTGGGTGAAAACTGTTTGTGAATTAACACAAAATACTTTTTCGAAATGACACAAGATTATGTAAAAGCATTGCACATCATTTTTGTTGTAACATGGTTCAGTGGCATGTTTTACATCGTTCGTTTGTTTATTTATAATCGTGAAGCGCAAGATAAAAACGAACCCGAAAAAACCATCTTAGCCAATCAATTCAATTTGATGATTAAAAGATTATGGCTTGGCATCACTATGCCAAGTGCAGTATTGACTTTAGTTTTCGGTATTTGGATGATGAAAGAATTTGGTTATTTAGATAATCAACCAACATGGTTTATTTTAAAAATATTTTTTGTGATTGGCTTATACGCTTATCATTTTTCATTGCATAAAATTTACAAAGAACAACAGAAAGGAATTTTCAAATACTCAAGCAATCAATTGCGAATTTGGAACGAAGTAGCCACCATTTTTTTGTTAGCAATTGTGATGTTGGTAGAAGTGAAACAAGGCATCAGCTTGGTTTATGGAGCAATTGGCTTGTTACTTTTTATTGTTATCATCATGCTTTCCATAAAAGTTTATAAAAGAATCAGAGAAAAATAGTTGTATGATTTGCTATCAAACTATTATCAAAAAATTTGGAGCAAAAGGTGAAAAAACTGGTTGGACTTATATTGAAATTCCAGCCAAAATTTCGCAACAAATTTATCCAAACAACAAAAAATCTTTTCGTGTAAAAGGCAAATTAGATGCACTTGAAATTTCGGGCATGGCTTTAATTCCAATGGGCGAAGGAGATTTTATTATGGCTTTGAAGGCTGATGTAAGAAAAAAAATTAGAAAAGTTCATGGTGCAATATTGAAAGTAGAATTGGAACATGATAAAGCTGAATACCAATTAGACGCCGATTTTGTCGAGTGTTTGGAAGATGATGCAAATGCAAAAGAATATTTTTATGCACAACCCAAATCGCATCAGAACTATTTCAGCAAATGGATTGAAGCAGCTAAAACACTGGAAACAAAAGCAAAGCGAATTACAAAAGCAGTAAGTGCACTATCCCGAAAAATGAATTACGCCGAGATGTTGAGAGAAGGAAAAATAAAAAACTAAAAGAATTATCGAAGTAAAGTTACATTTCCTTTCAAGGTTTCAGGCTTGTCGAAATTAAGATAATCTACAGTAAAAATATAAGTACCAATTTCTTCGTCATTACCTTGAAACTTGCCATCCCAGCCTTTATTGATGATATTGGTGGCATAAATTAATTGCCCCCAACGATTAAAAATTTTGAAAGAAATTAAATGCGCATTATCTAATAAGATGGGCATAAATACATCATCCACACCATCATTATTGGGTGTAAAAGCATTTGGAATAACCACCAATCCTGGTCGGCAATCGATAGTTTTTAATTGTACCGAATCTAACACCGAACAAATTTTTTGGTTGGTGATTTTTACCACATACAGTCCTGCTTGATTTGCTTTGATAATAGCAGAAGTGTCGGAAGTATTCCACAAAAATTTTGAACCATTATTTTGTGCATTGAAATACATAAAGGTATCATCGCAAATAGTAAAATTGCTGGCAAAATAAATTTTATTGGGCATAGGAATTAAATTAACCAACACAGTATCGGTGGCTGTTTTACAATAATTACTCACTGATAAAATATATTTGCCCGAATGCGAAACCACTATCGAAGTATCTACCGAACCATTGCTCCAAGCATATTTCAGCGGTTTAGTGCCAGTGGTGATGGCGTTTAATACAACTGGTGCTACAAAACATTCTTTGATTTTATGCTGCGCAAAGGTAAGCGTGGGCGATTGCATAAAACTAACATGAATGGTATCGGCATCGCTGCCGCAAAAGTTGGTAGCTTTTAAAATATAGTTGTTGGTTTTTTGTACTGTATTGTTTAAACTTATGGCACCGTTGTTCCAGGCATAGCTTTGGGGTTGGTTTCCAGTGGTGTTAGCGACAATAATAAAGTTAGTGGCATCGCAAATAATGGTGTCTTTTCCTAAAGTTACATTGGGTTTGAAATTAAAGATAACAGATGTTGTATCCCACACACTGCCGCATTGATTATAAACTCTCACAAAATAAATTCCACTCGAAATGGCGTTGAATGTGGCATTGGCGCTACTATCTTGCCATTTATAATTTAAAGTGGGTGTGCCTGTAACCAACGGTGTGAGCAAATAATGCGATGAATCGCACAAGCTTTTTCTTAAGCCCAAATCTACAGTGGGGCTGTGATTGAAGTTTACAGAAACAGTGTCCCACACACTGCCACATTCATTATAAACTCTCACAAAATAGGTGTTGGATGTTGTGGCATTGTAAGATGCAGTGGTGGTGCTATCTTGCCATTTGTAATACAAATTTGCCGAGCCTGTTACAGTAGGATTGAGAACAAAACTATTTTGATTGCAAACCGTTTGTGTAGCGCCTAAATCTACTGTGGGTGCGGTTTTAAGGGTTAATGTAACCGTATCCCACACACTGCCACAATTGTTATATGCTCTTACGAAATATAACCCATTACTCAACACTTTAAAGGTGTCAACAGTGGTACTATCTTGCCATTTATAACTCACTGGTGTTGAACTTACCAAAGTGGGAACAAGGTTGTAAGGCGATTGATTACAAATGGTTCGATGCAATCCTAAATCAATAGAAGTGGGCGCACTGCCCAAACTAATTTTCATCGAATCTCTTTTTGTGCCACAAACATTTGTTGCATCGCACCAATAAGTTCCTAAAGTCGTTGCATTAAAAGTTGAGGTAGTTGAACCATTCTGCCAAGCCAGCGTTGGTAAAGGTTTGCCAGTGGTGGCGGGAACAATATTTACATTAACGCTGTTGCACAAAAACGAATCTTTGGGTAAAGAAATGGTTGGTGCAATGTTGGCTAATACTCGAACAGAATCGGTTAAAGTGCAGGTCATGTTGAAACTTAAATCATCCAACGCAAAGTCGTTGCCACCGCCGTTTACAGCATTATCAACAATGCAAATAGAAGCTGTGGTGTTGGCACCCGAATTCCAAACTGCGGTTTGATGCAGCCATATTCCTGCGGTTACTGATGGGCTAAAAGTTGCCAATTGAACACCATTAATTTCTAAAGCCCAAAGTGGCAAATTGGTGGATGACGAAAATGAATCTACATTCGTAAACCAACCCGAAAAGGTATAATTGGTATTGGGTGAAACAGGAACAGTTTGACACCAAACCGATGTGCCAGCTATGATGGAGCCATTTACAATCATCATGTTGCCACTGCCCGTGGTGTGGTCGCCAAAGGTTGAAAAACGAGAATGAAAGTTATGCGGACAAGTTCCAATAGTGTAATAATCATCGCACGAAAGCAAGCCCCAGCTTTGCACACAACTACCTGGCGGCACTGTAGCAGAACAATAAATATAAGAGCTGGTAAAGGAAACATTGCCCAACGAAAAATCGCCATTGGCTATCAAAGTGAGTGGTGATGCGGCATTTACGGTTACATGATACATCGTATCTTTTGTAACTGTGGTTGTTGGATTGTAAATGTTTGGATTGCTCAAGCCCCAACTGGGTGTCCACACAACACTTTGAATAAAGCCAGTATCCAATTTTGCTTTTAATTGCACCAACGAATTTTTACAAACAGTGGTGTCATGATTCAAACGCAAAATGGGGCAACTGCCTGTGCAAATAACAGTGTTAATGCTCACATCGGCAGTGTCGGAAAAACATCTGCCAATGGGCGAAATGGGAAAAGTGTAAATGTAATTTCCATTCAAATCTAAAGTAGGATTGAATGTGCCTAAATAGCCACCAGTAAGGGCTGAAGGACCAGCCCATGCGCCATTAATATTGGTAATGCCTGCCGATACTGGAATAGAATCGTGTATGTTATAATTTTGATTGCTACTGCACACAAAAAAATTGTCGGTAAAATTGTAATGGCAATTTTTTAACACCATATCATCTACACACAAATCATTGCCACTACCGTTGCAAGTAGAAGTAGAAATATTGGTCAACAATTCGACTTTGAAAAGTGGTTTTGTAGAAATAAAAGTAGGTGAAATATATCTTGTCCAAACCGAATTGGAAACATTTGAAAAAGAAGAAGTGCTGATGAGTGTGGTGCTGTCGTAAATATTTACTGTAAAATCACACAAGCAAACATCGGTAGAATAGGATTTGTAGTAAAACGAAAATTGATAACGACCACCAATACAAGTGGCAAAAGTACGATGATATAGCCATCCAGTTGGTACACTATTTTGAACATTAAAATATAAACCCAAACTATCACCCGTATGTGGATTATGGGCACCATAAGTTTGTGGCGAAGTGTGATAAACTTCGGCTGCATTAATACCTGTATCAATAACTCCAGGTGTTTGAAAAATTAGCGAATCAATATTCTTCCATTTGCATTGTGCCGATGAAAAGGATGCATAAAAAAGTGGAACAAGAAGAAGCAGAAATATTTTTTTGAGCATGATGGTTTTTTAAATTTTTTTGGTGCTTAAAATTACATACTCTTAAGGCAAAAACAAAATCGCTATTAATAGTGAGATAAAAAAGAGTTAAGAATTCCTATTCTAAAATTCAGTTTTATCTTCGCTGCCCATGATTCGTTTCAAAATATTTTTGTGGTTAGTCTTTTTATTTTTTGCAAACAATTCTTTTGCTCAAAATGAAAAAAATGCTTTGCAAAATACCATCACAAAAACAATTTTCATGAAAAGCACTTGGCAAAATTTGTTAGACACAGCACAAACAAAAAAGAAAATGATTTTGGTACAATGCACTGCCGAATGGTGTTTACCCTGCAAGCAAATGGAAAAATATACTTTTACCGACGCTGCTTTTGCTCAATATGCAGCTACAAATTTGTTGTGTTATAAATTAGATGCATCGGGATTTGACGACATCAATTTATTGAATGAATGGAAAGTTGAAAAATATCCCACCATTTTATTCATCAATGTTAAAGGCAAAGAAATAAAACGATTGGTTGGTTTTCAATCGGCAAAAAATTTGATAGCGGAAGCCGAAAAAATTTTGCATCCCAAAAAAAATATTTTGCCACAAAAGATTTTGCCTGCCAAAGGTGTAAAAAAATAGTACAGTTTTAAGTTACCACCACACTTATTGGGTCGCTCCAATCTTGTTGTAAATGTTTGATGATTTTGGTGTGCCTAAAAAAACATGATAGTAGCTGGTATTAAGCCATTAATAACCGCCTAAGCCTTGGCGCTTACTGCGTAAAACTTTGCTAAAACAATATTGATTCATCAAACGTTTTAACCAATAAAAAAATGGACAAGAACAATCTAACAAAAGAGTATTGCAATGATGAAATTGTGGTGGTGTGGCAAT
>CAIQHW010000045.1 GCA_903871715.1 uncultured bacterium | reverse complement strand
GTCTGTCATGGTTTTATCTTGATTTTGGAGTTATATCGTCTGGTAGCTAAATGGGTTGCACCCAACGTTTCTGGGCTATCAAGCAGCGGCGGTTTAGGTGTCGTCTGCTGTCAATTGGTACAAAGGTAGAAGAAATTACATAACTACAAAGCTGCCCGTCAGCCGCCGTTGATTGAAGCCCATGTTATCAGCTGCCCAAACTTTAAGAGTTCGTCTGTGTCGGATTAGATTACGCTTGGAAGAAACTACTGCGGCAAAGAAGCGTTGGGTTTCATACTCTCTTAAAAAGATTGGTTTTGGCAGTGGGCTTTGCGCTTTTTAAGAGTGTATGAAACTGTTGAGCTGTATTCGTCAGGGCGGCTGATTTTGTTTTCTGTTATCGGGAGTTAGTTTTTTGAGGTCGTGGGATATTTTTTTGTTGTCTTCTGGTAGTTTTTTATGGTCTGAACTGACTTTTATGCAGGCTGTAATTATTTTTTTGTTGTCGGGTCTGACTTTTATGCAGAAGTGAAATTATTTTTTGTATGCTCGTTTTTGTTTTCTGTTGTCGAGTTTGAGTTTATAGTATGCTCGACTTTGTTTTTTGGTGTCGGGTTGGAGTTTTAAATGGTCTGATTTTATTTTTCTGTTGTCTTGGTTTTCTTAAATGCTGTCAAGTTTTATTTTTTAGTGTTCTTCATTTTGTTAAATGAAAAAGGCAATCAGTTTTTGATTGCCTTTTTGCTATTTTAAGTTTATGCTGAAATATTTCCGATTGGTGCTGCACTGCTGTTTGATTTGCCATGTGCTAATATGATTGTTACATGGGCATCATCAATGTCGGCTGGGTTGTTGACGATGAGCCAATGTCCGAATATTCCACCAAAATCTTTTGAAACTGTTGCTTGTAATTCAGTATTTGCTGCAACTTTTATTTTGTTAGCTGTTGGCATTGTAGCTGGTGTGTCAGTCAAAGCTATTTCAATGGTAACAGTGCTATGATTGCGTATGGTAAAAGTGTCGCCTTCGGCAAATTTCTTTCCGAAAGCTGCCTCGAAATGATGTGGCATTAAATGCAATTCTTCGGCTTGCATTGTTTTTCCTAAATCAATTATTTTTCGTGCATTGGTATATCCTGCTACAAAAACGGGTTGCGCTGCTTTGTAGGTTTTTACCAAATTATCCATTTTAGCCCATTGGGTACGCAATGTTGTAAATAGTGTATTGAGTTGTGCTGTGGCGGCTGTGGCGGCTGCTTGCATCACTTTTTTAGTTGGTGCTGCGTTGCTATAATTATTGATAGCGGTTTGCAAATCGGTAATATCTGTGGCTACAACATTGAATGGTGTTAGTGATGCAATAGCTATTCCTGTTGCTTTATCGTGGACTAATTGCATACGATTAACGATTTCGGCGGTTGTGCCTAATACAAAATCGGAGTGTGTGAAATGAATGGCTGATGCTAAAATTGGGTCGTTGATGTCATCGGCATAGGCACGTAATCCGAAGCATACATGCTCGGCTTTATCATTTGCAATTTGGTGTAAATTTTTTTTGTTAGTGGTTGCGCCTGTGCTGTCTAAACCTTGTGTGGTGGCGGTTTGATTGATTGAAACTACTGTGCCTTTGATGGCTGCTAAAAGTGTGGTAACTTTTGTGTTGGCGGTGAATATGGCTACGTTTTTATCCATAAATCCTGTAGCGGTGTTAGTCATATTCAGACTGTTGTTTTGATTGTCGGTCATGATAAAAATGTTTTGAGTTTTTGAATGTTTAAAATCTTAAAATAAATTTTATGATTCTCCAAATGAGTTTAAAAGGGAATGCCCAAAGTGGTTTGAATAAAGAAGTCTTTGGAGCTGTTTTTGACTGCGAAGATTTATCTTTTTTACTGGATGATTTTACTTCGACAGGAAAACCAAGTGCCTGAACATTTCCACCCAATTTGGATGAGAGAAAAGAAGAAACCCCCGAATATTTACTGTCATCGGATTTTGTGAGATTTTTTATTTCTGAATCAGATAATTCTAATTCAATTGATTCATTCTTCCACATGTCATCACGTACATGTTTTCTTATTTGAAATCGGTAAGTACTCATATTGTTTGGTTTATTTGTTTGATTAATTCTTCGGAACTTTCTTTTACATCTAATAGTTCTCCGTCAGAAAGTTTAATTCTTGTTTTTATTGTTGAAATTCTTTTGTTAGTTTGATTTTGCCATTTAGTGATAGAAATGATATGTTGAACATTAATGTACTTTTCTCCTTCGCCTTGAGTTGTTAAAGGGTTATATGAGTTTTGAACTTTAATAAAGCTATTCATGACTATTGTTATTGTTTTATTGTAAAATAATAGTTAGAGTTTCGATGGTTGTTCCTATGCCATTTAGAATTTGAATGAAATAAGTTCCTTTGCCTGTCCAAGTGGATAAATCGAGATAAGATTGTTGTTGTGTTATAGCACTACTATAAACTGTTTGGCTTAAAGCGTTTGTGATTTTTACACTATACCCACTCATTGCAGTATAGTTGCCGAAATTGATGTAGATATGGTCTTTGGCAGGGTTGGGATATACTTTGATGAGGTTGGTGTTGTTGGGTAATGGAACGCCTGTTAATACAGCATTGATAAGCAATGTATCGGTTACAGCTAAATAATGTTTGATGGTGTCGTTGACTGTAATTGTGTCATGCACAAATAAATGGGTGGTAATGGTGTCATGAAAAGTTAGTGTGTCGTGAACGTAAAGATGAGTGGTAAGTGTGTCTTTGAATGTTAGCGTATCGTGAACATATAAATGTGTGGTAATGGTATCATGAAAAGTGATAGTGTCATAAACTAATTGAGTGCAAGGGCTTGAATTGTAGATGCTTGAAATTTCTTGTTGTGTTAATACTCTGTTCCAAATACCGATGTCATCAATCGTTCCTTTGAAATTGCCGTGTGTTATTGTTAGGTTTTCACTTGCACCAATAACAAATTGGCTTAGAATGGTATTTAGCGTATAGTTTAAACTTTTTACAAAAACGCCATCTACATATAGCTTTTGAACAGAACCATTATAAATACCAATGATGTTATGCCAGTTTTTGTTTGGATGAAAATGAGATTTTGCATCACCAGTGCCGCAACCATATAAATTTACGATTGCATTACCTGCATTGCCAGCTCCTGAAGTGTCCCATATGCGTAACCCCCAAGAACCACCATTACTATAAGCAGGGCATGAACCATAACATGCAATAGAGTTGTCCCAAACTGCTTGCACTGAATCCCATTTAACCCATGCTGACATGGTTCTGGAATTATTGCCTACTGGTAGTGTTGATATTGTGCTAACAATATTTGCATTTCCATTGAAGTAATAGGCTGTATTGTTATTTGAAAAACGGTCGGTAGTAAGTGTAGCATTTGTAACTGTACCATTATTACCATTACCACTTTCATCATTTGCATTACCGTTAAATGGATACCAACCTATTAAACCATTTGTGGGAATATAAGACGGGATTGATTGAGCGAATGAATTTAATGATATTGCGACCATTAAAATTGTAAGAATCTTTTTCATTGTTTTTGTTTTTTGAATTGCAAAAATGAAACATGAATGGTTGCCAATTTTGAGCAAATGAGTGCAAATAAAAAATGTGTGCATTGACAATGAAAAATGATTTTAGTTTTGCCCTCATCATGGCAAAACCAATTCAAGAAATTAAAGCAGAACACTTGGAACACTTGAAAAAGTTGATTCAAGAACAGTTTGGCAAAAGCATTTTGAATGCGAATGATTGTGAAGTATTAGCTGCAAGAATTTATAAAGAAACCAACCAAAGAGTGCATGGCGACACGATGCGGCGGCTGTATGGTATTTTGAAAAGTGATTCGCAACCTTCGCTTTTCACATTGGATGTGTGTGCTCTATTTTGCCATTTGGAAGATTGGACGAAGGTGGTTGAAAATTATTTGGCGCAAAATAATTTGTACTTAAAAAGTTTGTTGATTGATGTGGTGTTGAACCACAAAAAGAGTTTTGATGAATTGAAAAACGAACTGAACAAACGAGAAAAAAGCAAAGATTTGTATGAAACATTTGCTCAAATAATTTTAGCAAAAGCACAACAAGAAGATAAGGTTTTCTTTGAACGAATTTTTGAATTGAAAAAGTTGTTTGTGTTTGAAAGTCGCTATCAATATGACATTTACCACACTATTCATTTGTTGGGTGCGCTTTGTATTAAACACGATTGGTTGAAACCAATTGCGATTAAGCACTATTATAATTTGCC
>CAIQHW010000044.1 GCA_903871715.1 uncultured bacterium | reverse complement strand
ATCAATAGCTGGGCTAATGAGTGGGAAGCTTCAAAAAGAAGAGGAAGAATTTTTGGCGGTGCTGCTTTAATTGTAGCTGGAATAATTTTAGCATTGCAAGAGTTAAAACAAATCACCATACCCGATTGGGTTTTTAGTTGGCAATCTATTTTAGTTTTTATCGGATTGATGATTGGTGTAAAATCCAACTTCAAACGTGCATCAGCTTTCATTCTTATTATGATTGGTGGCGTTGGATTGGTAGCAGAATATTTCTTACCCGAAATTCATTTCAGTAATTTATTCTGGCCTATCATGATTATTGGTTTGGGATTGATTTTGATTTTCAAACCTCGGAATCGTTGGCAAAAGCATTGGATGCGTCATCAACACATGCACCATAGATTTGGTAACACCATGAATGATTGCCGTAAAGAAACCAATGACAGCAATGATTACATAAACTCAAGTGTGGTTTTTGGGGGTGTAAAAAAAAACATTATTTCAAAAGATTTTAAAGGTGGCGAAGTGAACAATGTGTTTGGTGGCACTGATATTAATTTTACGCAAGCTGATATTCAAGGCACAGTTCAGTTAGAAATCAACAATGTTTTTGGCGGCGTTAAATTAATTGTTCCAGCGCATTGGCAAGTGAAATCTGAATTGAATGTGATCATGGGTGGTGTAGAAGATAAAAGGAATATACAGCAAAATCAAGTATTTCCAAGCGATAAGATTTTAGTGTTGAAAGGTGATGTAGTGATGGGTGGTGTTGAAATCAAAAGCTATTAAACCAATTTTTAAAATCCTAAACCTCTACAAACATGAATTGGTATGTTGCAAAAATCGTTTTCCATATTGATGTTAACCAAGGCGAAAATCAAAAACAGTTTGATGAGCAGTTTCGATTAGTAGCTGCAAGAAGCAGACAGGAGGCTTATTATAAAGCTTCTGTAATTGGACAAACTGAAGAAGAAAATTTTATTTCCTCCAACCAAAAAACTATTACCTGGAAATTTATTGATGTGGCTGAATTGCACGAAGTAACCGACATAAAAGACGGCATGGAAATTTACAGCACAACGCATGAAACTACTGAGCCAGAATATTATATCCAAAATACAAAAATCAGAGCGGCGCAGTTATCTTCATTGCCATCATTTCAAACATTTGCTAATTAATTGCTTTGAAGTATTTTAAAAAATATTCAGCCCCAGTAATTTTAATCGTATTGTCTTCGATGGCTGTATTATTAATGATAGTACAGTGGCTTATTTCAAGGCATTATTATTACGACACAAAGTTAATTTTGCTTGATGTTGTTGTATCCAATTTGTTGCTTTTTTCAGCCTCATTCTTTTTAATTATTCGAGAAAAATATTTCTATTATTCTACTGGAACTCTAAAGCGAAACAAACTACTAAGAATCATTCGTTTCTTTTTAACACCAGTGTTTTTTACACTTGTAGAATTTTTTATTCTTAAAAAGATATTTGCCAATAACGAAACTTATTTAACATTTCTACAAGCTACTTTTTGGCTTCGTTTATTGTTTAATGTAGAAATTTTAATTGCGCTATCTTTTTCGTTTTGGATGTGGATGTACTTCATTGAACAACATGAAAAAATAGAGCGGAATACTGATGTGGAAAGGCTTCTGAAAGAAGCTGAACTCACCAAATTACGTCAGCAATTGCAACCACATTTTTTATTCAACAGTTTAAATTCCATCAATGCGTTGGTTGGTTCAAAGCCTGAAGAAGCCAGAAAAATGATTCAGCAATTGAGTGATTTTTTACGAGGCACTTTGAAAAAGGATGATAACCAATTGCACACTTTAGAAAATGAGTTGCATCATTTGAATTTGTATTTAGAAATCGAAAAAGTTAGATTTGGTCATCGTTTGCAAACAATAATTAATGCTGATGAAAACATTTTACAATTAAGATTACCTGCACTATTGTTGCAACCT
>CAIQHW010000043.1 GCA_903871715.1 uncultured bacterium | reverse complement strand
TTGTACTAACATCATCTAAATAATCAGTGTATGTTTTGCGAATTCCCCATTCTAAAGAGAGACCAATATTTTTTGCCAGATTGGTTTTAATTCCTATTCCAAAAGGAATAGACAATTGTGTTAGTTTATATTTTTTTGAAGAAGCCCCACCATTCAACCCTTGCCCTTCGGTACCAAGTGGCTGAAGAGATACTCCATCACCTGAATCCGATATGGATTCCGGACTGAATTTAAATACTGCTAATCCTAAAAAAATATACGGAGAAAATTTTCTATTCTCATTGCCTATTTCATAATCTAAAAAATTGAACTCCAATTGACCTGATAGTTCGCGAATAGAAGATTTAAAACTTAAATTACGTTGAACATCTGCCACCGAATTAGAAAAAGAATCGTGCCCCTCTATATTACCAAACAAGGCACTAGCACGGAGTGCTAAACGTGTACCTAGATTATATCTAAAAACGACACCTCCTGCAGGTTTAGTAAATTGATTGAAATGTGCAACCGGATTTAAATCACCAATGTAATAGGAACCGCCAAAAAACAAACCAATTTCAGCACTTTTTTTAGTTTTTTGTGAAAACCCTGTAAGCGTTGAAATTAAGGTAATGATAAGTATAATGAATTGTTTTTTCACTCAGGTTATCAACTTTAAATTTATGTATTTATTGTTCTTTTTGGCAAAGGCAGGCAAATATAATGGATTTTTGGTTACTTAGTAGTGTTAATATTAGTTAATTACGCTTATCTAGACCCCATAAAAGTTTGTTGCGAATGGTATTAAAAAAATTCTGATTTTCGAGTTTTATCAGATGAAGGGAAAAGTCTGCTTTTTTAACAGTAAGTTCAATCGAAGAGTCTATTACTTCGCTGCGCGAATCAAGCGAAGCCAAGTATTGATTAATGCGCCCTTCCACCTTTAAGGTAATAACATTATTGTCTGAAATTACCAAGGGGCGAACATTCAAATTATGAGGAGCAATTGGTGTGATTACAAAATTTTCGGAACCAGGCATCACCAATGGACCTCCACAACTTAGCGAATAAGCTGTAGAGCCTGTAGGTGTAGCTATTATTAAACCATCGGCAAAGTAAGAATTTAAATAATCACCATTAATGTAAGCATGAATGGTAATCATAGACGATGTATCTTTCTTCAAAATTGTTAATTCATTCAACCCATAGTTAACATTACCAAAAAGTTTATTCGGTCCAATAACGCTAAGTAATGATCTTTTTTCGATTGAATATTTTTTTTCCGCTAAAGCCTCAATGGCAGCTGCTATTTCGGTTTTAGCAACGTTGGCTAAAAAACCGAGTCGGCCGGTATTAATTCCTAAAATAGGAATATAAGAACCCCTTACGAAAGTTAATGTTTCTAAAAATGTTCCATCTCCTCCAAGACTGAGCATATAATCTACCTTACCATTCAAATCGGTGTGAGATTTAAAAGTATTAAGCGAACATGGAAGTGTTAGCTGCTTTTTTATAAAATTATAAAATGGCTCATAAACTAGTAATTCCGCTTTGCATTCCTGAAGTTTATTAAACAACAACTGAATGTGTTCCGAAGTATTTGCGCTAGTAGAGTGTCCGT